>NZ_JAAIWM010000004.1:0-300000 GCF_011008845.1 Bacillus mesophilus
TTACTGCCCATAACTTGTCCTCAAATGTAAATTTAGCCATAAAAAAAACTGCACCTCCATTGTTAGTTTTTTGTCTAACAATTTTGGTGCAGTTCAATAAAGGCGAGTTTTTTTTATTCACCTAAAAAAACAGGTTGTTTTCAACCTTTTTTTATAATTAGAATCCTAGAAAAATTACAATTTAAATGTCTCTACAAATATTGTTTCAGCATATAAATAGGTAAAACATCATTAAGAATAAACAATTGGTATATTGGGACTTCTGGTCTTTTAACTCTTTAATTTTTGTTAAGATTATTTTCATTTTCTTCTTATGACTTAAACGCCCTAATCCAATTTCACCTTTTTAAAGTTAATAGAAATCGCCAAAAAGTAACGATATAAAAGAGGAGTGAGTAGGATGACGGAAATCGAAGGAAATTCGGAGTATATGACAAAGGATAAGGAGTATCTATGGCATTCAATGAAACCATATAGTCCTGATTCGACCATGATTGTAGAAAAAGCAGTAGGTTCTTGGATCATAGACCATACTGGAAAAAAATATTTAGATGCAATGGCAGGATTATGGTGCGTAAACGTGGGCTATGGTAGAACGGAACTAGCAGAGGCTGCTTTTGAACAACTAAAAGAGATGGCGTACTATCCTTTAACACAAAGTCACAAACCGGCCATTCTACTCGCAAATAAATTAAAAGAACTACTAGGAGATGAGTATGTCATTTTCTTCTCCAATAGTGGTTCAGAAGCAAATGAAACCGCTTTTAAGATCACTAAACAATATTATCAACAAATCGGTGAATCAAATCGATATAAAATCATTTCAAGGTATCGAGGATATCATGGAAATACAGCAGCAGCATTAGCTGCAACAGGTCAAGCCCAAAGGAAGCTTAAATATGAACCACTTGCAACGGGATTTTTAAAAGTGGCTCCTCCTGATTCATATCGTTCACCAGAATCTGACAAGAGTAATCCATTGGAATTAACATCAGTTAAGGAAATAGACCATGTGATGACATGGGAACTTAGTGAAACCATTGCAGGAGTCATCATGGAACCAATCATAACTGGGGGTGGTATCCTTATGCCCCCTGAGGGTTATATGGCTGGTGTGAAAGAAGTGTGTGAAAAGCATGGAGCTCTGCTAATAGTAGATGAAGTGATATGTGGGTTTGGTCGAACAGGGGAACCGTTTGGATTTATGAATTATGGAATCAAACCAGATATTATAACGATGGCAAAGGGCATTACGAGTGGTTATTTACCATTGGCCGCAACTGCTGTAAAAAAACATATATATGAGGCTTTTCAAGGAAACGAGCAATATGATTATTTTCGTCATATTAATACATTCGGTGGTAATCCAGCTGCCTGTGCACTAGCTCTAAAAAACATTGAAATCTTGGAGTCAGAAGGACTATATAAGCGTTCGAAAAATATGGGGAAAGACCTAAAACAAAGATTAAATGTTCATTTACAGAGTCACCCTTTTGTAGGTGATGTTCGAGGTAAAGGTCTTCTTATAGGTATTGAGCTTGTCAAAAATCGAGAGACCAAGGAACCACTTGACGCAGACCTAGTTAATAGAGTAATAGCTGGGTGTAAACAGAAAGGTTTGATTGTAGGCAGAAATGGAGCAACCGTTGCAGGATATAATAATGTCCTGTGCTTAGCTCCACCTTTGAATATTGAAGAGAATGAGATTGAATTTTTAATCAACACATTAACACAGGAAATTCATGCAATTTCTACATCTTAAAACTGAGTAAACTCCTCCGAAACTAGAGGAGTTTTTTACTTACTATAATTTACAGGCATATAAACATTTTCAAACATTGAAGGGTGTTTAAAATATGATACAATGATTAAATATCGTTATAGAATCTACCAAAGGAAGGAGCGGGATATGTGAAATACAAACTAAGTCATAAAATGATTAAAGAAATGTGTGGAACTGTCTCCTTCAAAAGAGGAGATTCTTTTTATCGTGGTAATAAAATACATGTCGTTAATTATACAGAGTTCTTTTGTGAAGCAATTGTGAAAGGTACTGAAGATTTTTATGTAAGTATTACAATTGATACGACAGGGACTTTTCAAACAACCTGTAGCTGTCCCAAACTAGCATCATTCCAAAAGGATTGTCAGCACGTAGCTGCTGTTTTGCTGTTACTAGTTGAATATCAACAAAAAGGATCAACACCTACAATGGAAAATCATTCTGACTCTTTGACTAGTCTAGCTTTAACGGAAGGGTTACTAACTATCTTTAATAATGAACCTAAGCATATGAGTGGTCAGAAGCTTCATTTTGAGAACAGAGAAGTTTTGGATGTTGAATTTATTTGTAAGCCCTTTGAGATTGAGAGGGAAACACACATACTTGGAATAGAATTGAAGGTTGGAGATACTCCGGTACAAAATATTCGTAACTTTCTACAGCATCTAAGTCGGGGGAAGAACTGCCTATTGTCATTGTCATTTTCATATGATCCATCCCTTCATTGCTTTCAACAAGAAAATGATGATGTTCTGCAACTTCTAACACAAGTGTTAAGGGATGAAAAAGTATTTGTTGAGGGACTACCTAATGAATATACTTCAGAAATTAGTCGAGATACATTGCTCATTTCTCCCTTGTCGTGGGATCGTCTTTTACCATTACTTTTATTAGCTCCTAATGTGAAGCTATATTATGAGAATTTCATGTTTCATGGACTAGAAATATCAACACAAACTCTTCCCCTACAGTTCAGACTAATTGAAAGGGAAGGTAAGGGGTACGACCTAAATGTTAGTGGTTTGCAAGAATTTATCATATTGAACTCTTATCAATACATCCTTTATAAAGAGAAGCTTATTAAGTTAGAAAGTGAAGACTTCAAACGCCTTTGTGATCTTAAAGAAATGCTTCAAGTATCAGGAACAAATAATATACCAGTCTCCAATCAGCAGATGGGTTTCTTTGTAGAAAAAGTAGTGCCTGGTTTGAAGAAACTAGGCATAGTTAAATTTTCTGAAGAAATTCTAAATCAGTTTGTCAGAACACCATTAAAAGCGAAGCTATATTTAGATCGAGTAAAAGACCGACTATTAGCTGGGTTAGAATTTCAATATGAAAACCATTTGATCAATCCGATAGAGGAAGACGAGCCAAATTTAGGTTCATTAATTATTAGAGATACTAAAGCTGAAAGCATCATCCTTGAATTAATGGATGAGAGTTCGTTTATACAAACTGATTCAGGTTACTATTTACACAATGAAGAGTTAGAATATGAATTCTTATATTATATGATTCCAAAACTACAAAAACTTGTTCAAATTTATGCTACGACTGCCGTTAGAAATCGGGTCTTTAGAGAGAAAGCAAGACCACAAATACGGGTTAAAGTTAAGAAGGAAAGAACAAATTGGCTACAATTTAAATTTGAAATGAATGGGATCCCTGATGAGGATATTAAAGATGTCTTATTTGCCTTAGAAGAAAAGAGGAAATACTATCGATTACGAAATGGCTCTTTGCTTTCACTAGAAACTAAAGAATTTGAAGAAGTTCATAAGTTTTTACATGCTTTTCCTGATCAAATTGAACATCTAGAAAATGGATCTAGTATTTCAATCATTGAAGGGATGAAGTTACTAGATTCTATTGAAACAAATGATGTTTTTTCTATGGAAAAATCATTTCGTGAATTCCTTAAGAGTATTAAAGATCCTGGTAGTTTAGATTTTCAGGTTCCAAAAAGCATCGAGTTTATTTTACGAGATTATCAGACAGTTGGGTTTAAATGGATGAAATCTTTAGCCAACTATGGGTTCGGTGGAATTCTTGCAGATGATATGGGGTTAGGCAAAACCTTACAGGCGATTACATTTGCATTGTCGGTAATTACTGAGATTCGAGAGAGGAAGGAGCCGGTCCTTATTGTTTGTCCATCTTCGCTAACCTATAACTGGTTAAATGAGCTAACCAATTTTGCACCTGAACTTGAAGCGATTGTTATGGATGGAAATAAACAAGAGAGACAACAAACTCAACAGAACATAAATGAGATAGATGTAATAATTATCTCCTATCCTTTATTGCGACGGGAAGTAGATTGGTTTGAAAAGCAAAAGTTCCATACTGTATTTTTTGATGAGGCTCAAGTGTTTAAAAACCCTTTAACTCAAACTGCAAAATCGGTCAAAAAAATACAGTCGCATCATAAATTCGCTCTATCCGGTACACCAGTGGAAAATTCAATCGAGGAACTATGGTCAATATTTTATGTTGTTTTTCCAGAACTGTTCAGAGGTTTAAAGGAATACAGCAAACTTACTAATAAAACGATTTCTCGGAGAATTAAACCATTTCTTCTTCGTAGATTAAAAGAAGATGTCTTAGCGGAACTTCCTGATAAGATCGAATCTATGGATTCTGCAGAATTATTTCCTGAACAAAAAAAACTTTATGCAGCCTACCTTGCCAAACTACGTCACGATACAATGAAGCACCTGGATAAGGATACACTTCGAAAAAACCGTATAAAAATATTGGCAGGTTTAACAAGGCTGCGCCAAATTTGTTGTCATCCCGCGTTATTTGTTGATGGTTATAAGGGGAGTTCAGCAAAGTTTGAACAGCTTTTAAGAATTTTAGAAGAAGCAAGGGTATCAGGTAGAAGAGTGTTAATTTTTTCTCAGTTTACCAAAATGCTTATGCTAATAGGACAAGAGCTAACTAAAAGGGGCACTCCTTTTTTCTATTTAGATGGACAAACTTCATCAGAAGAACGAGTAGAAATATGTGGAAAGTTTAATAGTGGAGAGCGAGATTGTTTTTTAATCTCCTTAAAAGCAGGTGGAACTGGGTTAAATCTAACTGGTGCAGACACGGTTATACTATATGATATGTGGTGGAACCCAGCAGTCGAAGAGCAAGCGGCCGATCGTGCCTACCGAATGGGGCAAACCAAAAACGTACATGTAATAAAGCTTGTTGCTAAGGGAACGATTGAAGAAAAGATGAATGAGCTACAAGATAAAAAGCGTCATTTGACGGAGGAAATAATTCATTCGAATGACCGAGCAGCTTCAACACTAACTGAAGAAGATATTAAGGAATTGTTAAAGATAGAGGGGTAGTTAACAGGTTAAATTAAAATAAGTTAAAAAGTAACAATTAGGAGTGAAATTCTAGGTTGTTACTTTTTTTACTTAACCATACACAAATATACAGCTATCTATTACCAATAATTCTATAAGTCTATCCAATAATAGCAGCTTTCATTATTGATTTGAGTTAAAAGACCTTGATTTGCTTCTATAACTTTTCTAGAACCGATATTTGACTCATCGCATGTTAATAGGACTTTTTCTATGTTTAGTTTTTTAGCTTCCTTCAGTAGTTCTGATAGCAAAATCTTCGCATAACCTTTCCTTCTCGCGGAAGGTCGTATCACATAACCAATATGTCCACCATGTTGAAGTAAGTTTTCGTTTAAATAATGTCTGAGCTTTCCATATCCCACGGGCTTGTTGTCTATATATAACCAAAAAATAGTTTGGGGGACGTACTGAGGCTCCAAGTTTAAAGCCAGGGACATTTCAACATTTTTATGTAATTTCTCTTGGAACAATTCAAAACTACTAGAATATAAGCTGTTGATAAAGCCGTTTCCACCTTCAGTAATTTCTTGAACAAGTTCAAATACATCCATTCCGTCATGAACAGTTAAAGGTTTTAGTTCAATCATAAAATTCTCACTTATCCTCTCTTAGAAGAAATAGGCTACTTTAACAGCCTTTTTTACAGAAAATTATAGCACTATGCACATTAGGTGATAAATAGGGAAAGTTATAATTATTTTTATAGTATTTTATTGGGTTCGGGGAATAATTAATGAGAACATTCTTAGCTATATTGGACTTAATGCGAAGACTAATTTGCTTAATCCTCCAGCACTCTTAGTATTAGATGTACAAAAGGGATTTGATGATCCGTACTGGGGTTCTCGCAATAATCTTGATGCCGAGGATAACATCTTAAAGTTACTTACAGAATGGCGGAGCCGAAACTGGAATGTTGTTTATTCGCAGCATCTTTCTCTCTTGCCACAGTCACCTCTTAACCACAAAAATAAGCTAGGAACTGAATTTAAGGAGAGTATTCAGCCTCAAGGAAACGAGAAGATATTCTCTAAAAATGTTAATAGTGCTTTTATTGGTACGCAGTTAGAATCATATTTACGTCAAGAAAATATTACATCGGTAGTCATCACAGGTTTATCTACTCAACATTGTATTCCAACAACAACTAGAATGAGTGGAAATCTAGGGTTTGAAACCTATTTAGTATCGGATGCAATAGCTGCCTTTGAAATTACTGATCATAATGGAAATTACATTCGGCAGATGAGATACAAAAAGTGGAGCTTGCTACACTTCATAAGGAATTCGCAACAATTGTAACGACAAACGAACTGTTAAACAAACTGCAATAAAAAAGTTTGTTCAGGAGGAAAGGTTTAAATGACCTCTCTTGTAGGGAAGATACAAATTGAATGAATTGGGATTCTTACATTTATCCCACAACACAGAGGTGATTACTATTATTAAATGTATTGCAATTGATATGGACGGGACGTTACTAAACAATGATCATGTAGTAAGTGAAGAGAATGCAGCAGCCGTTTTAAAAGCTCAATCAGAAGGGATTGAGGTGGTCATTGCAACAGGTAGGTCTTATAGAGAAGCTAAATATGTATTAGATGAAGCAGGAATTCGAAGTCCTCTAATTTCTGTTAATGGTGCAGAAACAAGAAATGTGGAAGGAGAAGCTATTGGTTCTAATCCACTTTCGAGAGATAAAGCTCAAGAGCTAGCCACCATCCTTCATAAGCATGATGCTTATTATGAACTTTATACAAGTCAAGGGACATATACAAAAGACTATGATAAGGCATTAACTGTTATTATGGATATTTTTATGAGTGCGAGTATAAGAAGTGATTATGACAAGGCTATAAAAGCAGCAAAGGAGCGTTTTGAAAAAGGAATGGTTCATCTGGTTGATGATTTTTCAACCCTATTAAAGAATGAACATATTCCTTTGTACAAGCTAATTGTGTTTTCCTTTGATAAAGAAAAATTAAATGAGGTAAAGTTAAATCTTTCATCTATACAAGATGTTGCGATTACCTCTTCTGGGAAAGAGAACATTGAAATAAATAGTATTCAAGCTCAAAAAGGAATTGCATTGAAAGAATTTGTGGAACAAAACAATATTAGCTTAAAAGAGACAATGGCAATAGGTGATAATTATAACGATATATCAATGCTCAAAATAGCAGGTAGATCTGTTGCAATGGGTAATGGACCTGAAGAAGTAAAAAAACATGCACAGATTATTACAGATACAAACCATCATAATGGGGTTGCAAAAGCCATTTTAGAGGTATTATAAAATTCCAGGGACAGATCATTAGCTGTCGTATTATATTTTTATTGAGTTGTACAATTAGTGATCCAATTTAATAGTTTGACAGTTTGTTTCGGATAATGTAATATTTAAAATGTCTTTTTAACTTAATAATAAAATATTGCCTCGCTTATTTAGTGAGGTAGAGGTGCAAGATCTAACAGTCTTTAGCTAGCGTGAGTAGCGATGACACTAAAGAGAAGGAGATATTGCCGAAGTAAATGATAGACTCGACTATTATTTGCTGGGTCTGCAGTTAATAGCTGCAGGACTGTCTCGATAAACATCCTAGTTTATTGAGTTGTGCTATCTCATTAGAGAAGAAGAGGAATTATAGGCAACTATGTATATAGCGACCTGAGTTCATCTCAGGTCGTTTTTTATTTGTAAATCAACTAGGTGCCAACAACAACAGGAACAAAAAGGAGAGTAACAAAATGAAAAAGAAATTATCATTATTTTTAGCTATTGCATTATCAGCTATGATTCTAGTAACAGGTTGTGGAACATCAAATGACACTGGATCTTCGTCAGAAGATAATACGTTTAAGGTAGGTCTCGAAGCAGGGTATGCACCATTCAATTGGACTCAAAAGGATGAATCGAATGGTGGAGTTAAAATAGAAGGAAATGCTGAGTATGCTGGTGGATACGATGTAGAAATCGCAAAAAGAATAGCTGAAGGTTTAGGCAAGGAACTAGTAATTGTAAAAACTGAATGGGATGGATTAGTGCCAGCATTAACTTCAGGTAAAATTGATGCAATTATCGCGGGGATGTCACCCACTGAAAAACGTAAAGAAACGATTGATTTCTCAGAAAACTATTATAAAACTGATTTAGTAATGGTAGTTAAAAAAGGTAGCGAGTTTGAAAATGCAACATCAATCCAAGATTTTAGTGGTGCAAAAGTTACAGCTCAATTAAACACTTTCCACTATTCAGTAATTGAACAAATTGAAGGTGTGGATCTGCAAACAGCAATGGATAATTTCCCTGCAATGAGAGTTGCACTTGAGTCTGGTGTAATTGATGGATATGTTTCAGAACGACCTGAAGGTATAAGTGCTTCTGCAGCTAATGAAAACTTTGTCATGGTCGAGTTCACAGAAGGTTTTGAAACAACTGAAGATGATACAGCAATTGCTGTTGGCCTAGAGAAAGGTAGCAAGTTAACAGAAGAAATTAACGCTATTTTAGCAGAAATTTCAGAAGAAGAACGTAAATCGATTATGGATGCTGCAATTAAAAATCAACCATCCGCAGAATAATTCATAGGAAAACCGGCTGCATTTTTTTGTAGTCGGTTTCCAATTTGTAGGGGGAAAATCATGAGCTTCGAGTGGGTAGTAAAAATACTAATCGAAAACTGGCCAATGTTTCTTCGCGGAGCGGGTGTAACACTATTAATAGCTTTAATTGGTACATTTTTTGGAGCCATTATTGGTTTATTAATAGGTGTTATACGTACGATTCCGTTACCAGAGCGAGGAGTTAAAAGGACACTCTTAAAAATTACAAATGCAATTTTATCAATTTATATAGAAATTTTCCGTGGTACTCCAATGATTGTACAAGCCATGGTAATTTTTTATGGTGCAGCACTAGCCTTTGGTCTAGATATGGACCGTATTGTTGCAGCTATTCTGATTGTGTCAATTAATACGGGTGCATACATGGCTGAGTTTGTCCGGGGTGGAATTGTATCTATAGATAAGGGACAATATGAAGCCGCACAAGCAATCGGAATGAACCATTTTCAAACGATGACCAATGTTGTACTACCACAGGTGATCAGAAATATTATCCCAGCTACCGGAAACCAATTTATTATTAATATTAAAGATACGTCTGTGTTAAACGTAATTTCTGTTACAGAACTATATTTCCAGACTAAATCAATTGCTGGTAACAATTTTAAATATTTCGAGTCATTTTTCATAGCATCAGCTATTTACTTGGTCTTGACATTTACTTCCACTGTTATTTTACGATACGTAGAACGCAGGTTGGATGGTCCCAATAATTACACTATGGTAGGAACGCCTGTACAGACTAACAAGACGGAGACAAATACTACGATATAGGTAGAGAAAGGGGGGAACGATTTGGAAAATATTATTCGTATTCAACATTTGAGTAAGTCTTTCGGGGCTCATGAAGTGTTAAAAGATATCCAATTCTCGGTAAATAAAGGGGAAGTCGTTACAATTATTGGTTCCTCAGGATCGGGAAAATCCACTCTACTTCGTTGTGTAAATCTTCTAGAGAAGCCAAGTGGTGGCGAAATTATTTATAAAGGTGAAAATATATTAGATGATCATCACGATGTTCATGCATATCGAAAAAATTTAGGAATGGTCTTTCAGCAATTCAATTTGTTCAATAATCATAATGTGCTTCAAAACTGCGTAGTTGGACAAGTAAAGGTTTTAAAACGCTCCAAGGAAGAAGCAGAAAGAGTAGCATTAAAGTATCTAAAAGTAGTTGGAATGGATCAATATGTCAATGCAAAGCCAAGGCAGTTATCTGGTGGACAGAAACAACGTGTTGCGATTGCCCGTGCTCTTTCGATGGAGCCTGATGTCATGCTATTTGACGAGCCAACTTCAGCTCTTGATCCAGAAATGGTCGGAGAAGTATTAAAAGTCATGAAAGAGTTGGCTCAATCAGGATTAACGATGTTAATCGTTACACATGAGATGGAATTCGCGAAGGAAGTTTCAGATCGGATTGTCTTTATGGAAAAAGGGGTTATCGCTGAGGAAGGAACTCCTGAACAAATTTTTAACAATCCAAAGCAACAACGAACTAGGGAGTTTTTAAAACGCACTTTTTAATTAGATCTTCTTTTTACACAGCATACAAAGCTGTGTTTTTTTTATTTTCACATTTGTTGAAACAATTTACACCTATTATGCGTTTCATAAGTGAAATTAAATACAAGGGAGATGGATTCATTGAATACATGGAAGACTTTTTCAGCAACGGTGTTAACAGCATCTGTTTTATTTTTAGGTATACCTGCAGGAGGAGCTGATGCTCAGGAGAGTATTAATTATTCTATTTTCGATTTATCAGGGGTAATTAAAGAAGGCTCAAAAGGTGAAAGCGTGAAAAACATGCAGCGTGCCTTGAACCTAGCAATGGGGGCAGAACTTTCGGAAGACGGTATTTTCGGTCCTAACACAAAAACGGCAGTACTTGCATTTCAAGAGTCAAAAAAATTAGCGAAAGATGGTGTATATGGACCTAACACACATGCTGCTCTTTCAAAAGCAGTTAATTCCTTTGGGTTTGCAGACAGCGTTCTAAAGGTTGGTAGTCGTGGAGAGGCTGTAAAAACACTTCAAAAAGGTCTAGTTGACATGAGCTATGAAGTGTCAGTGGATGGCGTGTTCGGGCCTCAAACTAAAGTAGCTCTAATTAAATTTCAAGAAAGGTTTCCAGAATTAGCTAATGATGGAGTTTTTGGACCTAAAACGAAAGCAGTAATGGATAAAGTTTTAAATGATTAACAGTAAATGAGTTAAGATTTGGCATGAATTCAGTAAATTGAGTTCATGCCTTTTGATTTATGTCTAAAAAGCCTAGTACATTTTTTTTAGTTATTGGTTATTTTGGGACGACGTACCTGTCCCTTTGTCCCTGCTATCAAACATGTTACTTGAGATGGTATTTAGTTTATCTAAAAATCTGTTAAATCCGAAGCCGATTAGGAAGGCTATGGCTATTTGTGCGTAAGGGCCTTCTTGGTGATTGGTAAATTCGATAAATAATATGCCACTTTGAATTAAAGTTACAGCAATGACTGCGGTTCCAGTTGCAAATATAGGATAAAAGATATACATGATCCAAACACGATAGTTGTTCAGGTTATCCTTTATATAATGAGAACAAAACATATATAGATGTCTTAATGAACCCCCAATTGCTCCTGCAAAAAAATAATATAAAAAGAGTTCGATTTCTGAGATAAACGGAAACCTTTCTTCAATATAACCGGTAAAAAGCATACCGACAGCTAAAAAGCTCCCAAAAAATATAAAAGAAAGATAAGTCAAAATTACAAATTTTAACCAGTTACGCAAAGGGCACCTCCATATAGCGTTGTTATTATATATATATGGATAATTTGTCGAAACTGTTAATGGAGAAGTTTCAATGGGGCGATTTTTAATTTTCTTGAATTTCTTTATTAGGTAGAAACTAATATAATGTACTGTTTTGGAAAACCTAATAATAATTCAATTATTAGGAGTGTCTACATGGAAAACAACTCTAAAGTAAGTTCAAAAACGTATTGCAATACTGAATATGATGTATTAAAACAGGTTGTATTATGTCAGCCTGAATATATGGAGATTCGCGATGTTATTAATGAGACACAAAGGCATTTTAAAAACGAAGGTATACATATCGAAACGGCATTAAAGCAGCATAGTGATCTTGTTAAAACGCTAAGAGAACATGGGGTTGACGTTGTTTTATTACCGTATCATAAGAAATATCCAGAACAAGTATTTACACGAGATATTGGGGTTACGATTGGACAGACCGTTTTTGTTACACATATGGCAGCTGATTTACGAAAAGGTGAAGAAAATGTGTTGAAGCAATGGCTAGATGATGAAGAAATTTCATATTTCAATTTATTAGAGGATTTAATTGAAGGCGGAGATGTGGTAATTGATCGTGATACTATTTTTGTAGGGTTAAGCGATCGAACCAATTTGAAGGCAGCAGAACATTTACAAAGTATTTTAACTGATCATAAGGTGATTCCTGTAGAATTTCAAGAAAAGTATTTGCACTTAGATTGTGTGTTTAACATAATTTCACCAGACACAGCTTTGATTTATCCAGATGCATTTACTCCTGATAAAGTTGAAATATTTAAAACACGATATGATTTAATTGAAGTCGAGGAAGATGAACAATTTACACTTGGGACCAATGTTCTTAACATAGGAAATAAGAAAATCTTGAGTGTACCTGTTAATAAGAAGGTTAATCAAGAGCTTCGAAACAGAGGGTTTGAAGTGATAGAAGTTGATATTACTGAGATTATTAAATCAGGTGGATCTTTCCGTTGCTGCACGCTTCCTTTATTACGATCTAACAGCTAAGTAAGGCTCTGTATTTGAAAAAGGTAAAAGCCGCTCATTTATAGGTGGCTTTTACCTTTTTATTCTTCGCTAGGATGTATTTTGTTATAATGAAAGAAATAAACGTAACAGGCGAGGGAACTCATTGAGAATAATTACATTATCTAATGGAAAAACAGTAGAGGTTGAGTGTTTAAGTTGTGCTTTAACAAGTGGGGTAATAGAACCTGATGGCGGTGTAGTGATTGAAACAGAGCATTTTCATGCTCACCAGGATGTTGCCTATCCAATAAGAGGATTAATTATATTGGCATCCAAACGTCACATAAAATGCTTTGATGAACTTACTGAAGCAGAAAAAGTTGATTACATGAACTTACTATCAAGAATCAGAAAGGCTCAACGTGAAGTATTAGGAATTGAATCAGTCTATTATTTTTATAACGAAGATACCACTCACCATTTTCACACTTGGATGGTTCCACGCTATGAATGGATGTATGATTTTGGTCGATCTGTAGAATCACTTAGACCAGTTCTTCTTCATGCAAGAAACAATATGAATAATAAAGAAAATTTAAAAGATGTGATGAGCGCAATTGAAGCATTAACTGAAGAATTAAACGAAAAGTAAGGAGCTTTGATTTGGTTATCAAAGCTCTTTTTTCATTTCACTGTTTTACTTGTGTTTTTTACACAACTCAAGGCAAAATCTTTGTATCTCTTATACATTGTTACCAATCCACCCCAAATGATAAATTCTAAGAAGAGAATAATAAAGTATCTATACCTAATTACTCTATAACTAAAACAAAAGCTAATACCATGGGGGTGTATGTTGTGCAGACTATTTCAAGAGATTTTTTCTTATATCTTTCAAAAAACAAGACATTGAATCGTGCAGCCCAAAATTGGGGTGGAAGCATTGCAGCTGGAAAATTAATTGGAGGCATTGATTTTCCAAGCTCTGTTCCTTTTATTAAAGATTTAAATAACCAAGGATTATCTGTTACGGTTGATCATTTAGGTGAGTTTGTAACAGATCGAGCTGTGGCAATTGAGAGAGCGAATGAGTGTATCTCTACAATAGAGATGATATCCGCTTATAATCTAGAATCTCAAGTATCTTTAAAGATGACATCTTTAGGATTGGACATCGATCAGCAACTAGTTTATGAGAATATGACACGAATACTAGATACAGCTGAAAAGCATAAAATTATGGTCACAATCGATATGGAAGATGAACAGCGTTGTCAAAAAACGCTAGATATATTTAAAGATTTCAAACAACGTTACACCTATATTAGTACAGTGCTTCAAGCCTATTTATATAGAACTGAGAACGACCTTTATGATTTGCAAGCATATCAACCCTTTTTAAGGCTTGTAAAGGGCGCTTATCAAGAATCTGAAAATGTAGCATATCCAGAAAAGTCAGATGTTGATGAAAATTATAAAAAACTTATCAAAACTAATCTATTAAATGGTCTTTATACAGCCATTGCCACACATGATGACAAAATAATAGATTATACAAAGCAGCTTGTAAAAGAGCACAATATTAGTTTAGAGTCTTTTGAATTCCAAATGTTGTATGGCATGAGAAACACGACTCAAAAGGAGTTAGTAAAAGAAGGATATAAAGTACGTGTATACGTTCCATATGGTCTTGATTGGTATGGGTACTTTATGAGAAGACTAGCAGAGCGTCCAGCTAATATTGCGTTTGCTTTAAAAGGAATCACAAAAAAATAGATTTATAGAAGGGAAGAGATGATGAAATGACAACACCATACAAGCATGAACCGTTTACCGATTTTACCAATGAGGCTAATAAAGCTGCGTTTGAACAGGAACTTGTTAATGTAAGCGCAATTATGGGAAAAGATTACCCACTTGTCATTAATGGTGAAAGAATTTCTACAGAAGACAAAATTGTTTCGATTAATCCAGCAAACAAAGAAGAAATAGTTGGGACTGTTTCAAAAGCAAAGAAAGAACATGCTGAAATGGCAATTCAAGCAGCAAGTGAGGCCTTTGAAGAATGGAGATATTGGAATCCTGAAGAAAGAGCAAATATCTTATTTCGAGCAGCTGCTAGTATCCGTAGAAAGAAGCATTTTTTCTCTGCTCTTTTAGTGAAGGAAGCAGGGAAGCCTTGGAATGAAGCAGACGCTGACACTGCTGAAGCGATTGATTTCTTAGAATATTATGCTCGCCAAATGATTGAACTATCACAAGGAAAGCCAGTTCAAAGTCGTGAAGGAGAAATTAATAAATATATTTATACGCCAACAGGAGTAACAGTTGTCATTTCACCATGGAACTTCTTATTTGCCATTATGGCCGGCACAACTGTTGCGCCGATTGTTACAGGAAACACAGTTGTACTGAAGCCTGCTAGTACGACTCCTGTTATTGCAGCACTGTTCGTAGAAGTATTAGAAGAGGCTGGATTGCCTAAAGGAGTAGTTAACTTTGTTCCTGGTAGTGGAGCAGAAGTAGGAGATTATCTGGTTGATCACCCCAAAACTAGTCTTATTACCTTTACAGGCTCACGCGAAGTAGGTACTCGCATATTTGAACGTGCGGCTAAAGTACAACCTGGTCAAACTCATCTTAAACGAGTAATCGCAGAAATGGGTGGGAAAGACACAGTTGTTGTTGATCAGGATTGTGACCTTGAATTAGCTGCTCAATCTATATTTGCGTCAGCATTTGGTTTTTCGGGTCAAAAATGTTCAGCAGGTTCACGTGCAGTTGTTCATAAAGACGTGTATGACGAAGTGCTTAAACGAGTGATTGAGATTACGGAACAAAAAATAGTCGGTAACCCTGAGAATGCTAATACGTATATGGGACCAGTTATTGATCAAGGCTCATTTGATAAAATTATGGAGTACATTCAAATTGGTAAAGAAGAAGGTCGGTTAGTAAGTGGTGGTAACGGTGACGACACGAAGGGCTATTTTATCGAGCCAACTATTTTTGCTGATTTAAATCCAAATGATCGTTTAATGCAAGAAGAAATCTTTGGTCCGGTTGTTGCGTTTTCAAAGGCGGATAGCTTTGATGAAGCTCTGAGAATAGCTAATAATACGGAGTATGGATTAACAGGTGCTGTTATTACAAATAACAGACAGCATATTGAGCGTTCTAAACGAGAATTCCATGTTGGTAACTTATATTTTAATAGAACGTGTACAGGAGCTATTGTGGGTTACCATCCATTTGGTGGTTTTAAAATGTCAGGTACCGATTCAAAGGCAGGAGGGCCTGATTACCTGGCGCTTCATATGCAGGCAAAAACGATTAGTGAAATGTTATAGAATGAATTAAAGGAGTGAAAATCAATATGATTTTCACTCCTTTTTTTGATAGTCTACTATACAATCATTCAAATGATGAGTATTATTAATTTGAATAAGAGAGGAGGAATGAAATGAAGGAGCTCCTAGAAAAAATATACACTTCAACAGATTTAGACAAAATTACTGATTTAATCAGCAATGAACTAAAGAAACCCGTCATTTTAGAAAGTGATCATTTCTTCCTATTAGCTTATAACTCTTATTATATTAATCAATTCGATTTAGCTAATCAGCAAACCATTTTTTCAAAGAAATGTCCACTTAACATTTTTGAAGCTTTTGTCGAGACTGGTATTATAGATCAACTTAAAACGATAACAGGTCCATTTAGAATACATGAGATGAAGGAAATAGGCTTAAATCAACGAGTGGTGGTTAGTGCCAAATATCAGGATACGATTATGGGATATATATGGGTTCAAGAAATTAATGAAAAACTTACGGATGAGGAAATGGATTTTTTACATGAAGCCTCCTTACACATCGGAAAAGTTATTTATAAAAGGAATAATGTTGTTCAGCAAAAAGATGAGGATATTGAGAATTTATTTAGAAAGGCCATTAACAATGGTTTTTCTACGGAAAAAGAATTGAGATGGGAAGCTAAACAGCTTGATATTATTCTTCCTTCAATATTTTGTATTATGGTGGTCAACGCTAGTCATGCAGAGGAAGAACTAATTGAAGAGTTAAAGATTACGATTCGGTCTTATCTTAATTTAAAAGATAATACGAGTCATGTGTTAATTGACCGATCTAACATTGTTATTGTAGTAGGCTGTTATTCGTTCAAATATTCGCCTATGGAAGCCTCATTACAAGTTATTGAAAATTTATTATCTAATTTTAATACGGAGCGCTATTCTAATATTTATATTGGTATAGGTAACGAATATCAACAACTATTATCTCTACATAACAGCTATGAAGAGGCTTTAGAAGTGGTTGAGCTAACAGAAAAATTAGGAACACAGGAAAATGTCCCATATGAATATGATAAACTAGGAATTTTCCGCTATTTAGACTTAATTAGCGAAAAAAATAATAAAATTCAATATCGAAATAATAACCTGCAAAGGCTAATGGATAAGAATCATGAGAGTCAGACCGAGCTACTGAAAACACTCGAATACTATCTGGTTAATAATTGTAAATTGAAACCGACCTCTAAACAAATGTTTATTCATCCTAATACATTGAACTATCGAATTAAGCAAATTACAGAATTAACTTCTATAAATTTTTCAGATTTTAATCAGAAATGTCAACTTTACCTTGATTTAATGCTTCTCAAGGGTAAAAATCGTTAAAGGTTGACCTAAATGCTTGGGTTGTAAATCCAAGCATTTATTTTTTATGCTATAAAATCAGTAAACCTGTTCCAATAGTTATAAGAATACCACCTATGACTGTAAACTTTGTAGGCTTTTCCTTTAAGATAAAAATACTTAGTACCATTGTAATTACAACACTAAATTTATCAATAGGTGTAACAATACTTACCTTACCAATGGCAAGTGCGGCAAAATAGCAAAGCCATGAAAATCCAGTAGCTGCTCCTGATAGTACTAGAAATAGATAGGATCTTTTTGATATGCTTTTAAGTTCCTTATTTGTTTTTTGGAAGAACACAATACCCCAGGCAAAGATAATAATGACAATCGTACGAATAAACGTTGCAACATTTGAATCAACATCTTCAATTCCAATCTTTGCTAATATATTGGTGAGGGAAGCAAACACAGCGGACAATATGGCTAAAAAAATATAGTTAGATTTTATATCCATTTTGCTTTTTTGTTCCTTCCGACCTATTAACACAAATGTACCGATTGAGATAATAACTCCTCCCGCAACCACTAAAGGTGTAGCCGGTTCCTGAAGAATTATAAAAGATAATAAAATGGTTAGAACTACGCTAGCCTTATCGATGGGGACTACCTTCGAGACGTCACCAATCTGAATAGCTTTAAAAAAGCATAACCATGATAAACCAGTCGTTATTCCTGATAAGATCAAAAATAGTAAGGAATGCAGTGTTACTGTAAATATCTCTGGTAGGTGCCCTGTAATTACCACCATAAGAAAAGCCATGAGTACGACGACAATTGTTCGGATGGCCGTTGCTAAATTAGAATCAACATCTTCAATTCCGATTTTTGCGAGAATGGCTGTAAAGGACGCAAATAAAGCTGCTAGAAGTGCAAGGATAATGCTCATAGGTAATCAGCTCGATTTTATAAAATTTCTCAATCAACCATTAGTAAATTATTATTTGAGAGGTTTATTATTTCCAATTCAAATCGAAATAACCAAATAATAGGTTGTTATTTTATAAAAAAATATGCATCCGATTATTCGGATGCATATTTTAATACTCCATGTATGGATAGAGAGTAGTCTCTTTGTAATGTTTCTCTTAGTTTGATTCTTCCTTCATCTACTAATTCTTGAACTAGCTCTTCAATTTTCTTTTGTTCAGCTTTGGAGATCGTTGGAATTTCCACTGTAAACATATTGCTACGACTTGCATTTCGCATGTCCTTTAGTAATTCAACTTTATTCATTGAGTCAGCCCCTTTATTAACTATTTCGACATAGGGGAGGTGGTTTCCTCTAAAATCAAGGATAAATATAATTAATATTATTTTCTACGTAGGTTCGGATAATGGGAAAATGGCAACCCAATAAATTGGCTTGCCAAAATTTATATTAAGAGTATAGAAGATAAACTAATTATCCGCGTCTTCCGCCTCTACCGCCACGTTTTGTTTCGGTACTGCGCTTAAGAGTAGATAAGTTTTCTTCGCTAGTTTTTAGGAAGCGAGACATTTTATCTTCAAAGCTTTCCTTTGGTTTAAAGTTTCCTTTAGAACGTGAATCTCTAGATGGACCACCATCTCTACTTTGACGAGGTGGACGTTGAGAATAGGAAGAAGGTTTTCCTTCTGGTCGATCAATTGCCTTCTTAATTGATAGAGCAATTTTCCCGTCCTTCTCACTAATAACCTTTACTTCAACTTGGTCACCTACAGTTAGGTGATCATTAACGTCTTTTACATAGCTATCAGCAACCTCACTAATATGTACAAGACCTGTAGAGCCTCCTGGTAATTCAACGAATGCTCCAAAATTAGTTATACCTGTTACTTTACCTTGAACTTTGCTCCCGATTTCGATTGACAAAAAATTTCCCCCTTAATACTGTTGAGTCTTTATTATAACAAATTTCTCTTATAATAGCTAATAGTGTGTATAGCTTAGTTTATTAAAAAAGGAAAATTTTATTTATGAACTGTTCAAACATTATTTGAAAATAGTTTCATACATTGTTTTCCAATTAAAACTAAAATTATTTTTAAACATAAGTGTTGTTAACATGTAAGGAGAAGAGTATATTGTTATATAATTGGTAATTTTCTAAAAATTAATAAATGGAGTGATGTCTATAAGGTTATGGTTGCGAATATCTAATAAACAATAATTCAATCAACAGGTTGCATTACATAACATTGAGATGTTCTAGTAAGGTTACTAAAATCCCTAAAGAGGTGTTCGTATATGAATAATGTTTTGCTAATGGAAGACGTTCTAAGATATATCGATGAAAACTGGGATCAACATTTAAAGAGATATCAAAAATATGTATCACAACCTAGTATTAGCGGTGATGGAACAGGAATGGAAGAAATGGTAGAACTACTTGAGGCAGACCTAAAGGATTTAGGCTGTCAGAGAGTATTCTCTAAAGAGACAGATGGATTTCCTGTTATATTTGGCCATTTGGATGAAGGGAAGGAAAAAACGCTTTTGTTATACGGAATGTATGATGTTCAGCCTGTAGTCGGTGAGCACTGGATGGTAGAGCCTTTTTCAGGTAGTGTTGTAGATTTACCTGATTTCGGTGATTCAATTGTAAGTAGAGGAATCGCAAATCAAAAAGGACCCTTGGCTGGATTTATGAACGCAGTAGCCGCGATAAAAAAAGTAAAAGGTAGTCTACCTGTAAATCTTATGTTCTGTCTTGAAGGAGAAGAGGAACTGGGTAGTGTTAATCTTCCGAAAGTGCTACATGAACTAAAAGAAGAATTTTCAAAATGTGATGCAGTATTTTTCCCTCATTTTTCTCAGGACGCAGATGGTAAAATTGAACTCTTTATGGGAACTAAGGGAATCATTCATATAGAGCTAAATGTAAGAGGTGGGGATTGGGGAGCACCGGTTAGTCGTGGTATTCATGGATCAAATGCTGTATGGATGGAAAACCCAGCGTGGCATCTTGTTCATGCACTTGCTTCTTTAAAAGACCGTGATGAAAAAGTATTATTAGAAGGGTTTTATGATGACGTAGCTGGTCCTTGGCCAGGAGATGAAGCAACACTAGATAAATTAATGGAAACCTTTGATGAAAAATCAATACTAAAGCAGGATGATGTGAAAAAGTTTAAATTCTCACTAACTGGAAAAGAGCTAGTAAAGAGATACTTTTATTCCCCAGAGCTAAATATAAACGGGATTGTGAGTGGGCACCATGGTGAAGGAACAAAAACCTTATTACCTCACGAGGCAAAAGCGAAGCTAGACATTCGTTTAGTACCAAACATGTCTCCTGAAAAAGTAATGGAATCAGTAAAAAATCATTTTTTGAAACACGGATTTGAACACATTGAAGTTGAAATGGTAAATGCATATAACTGGGCAAGAACATCTGCAGATGAACCAGCCATGAAAGCACTCACACAGAGTTTTAAAGATCTCGGCTTCGATTATGAGCCATGGATCTCATTAGCAGGTTCTGCACCATTCTCACTATTTCAATCACAACTAGGATTACCATTTGCTTTTGGGGGTCTTGGTCACGGAGCAAGACAGCATAGTCCAAATGAATATGCTACTGTTGAGGGTATGAGAAATTTAGAAAAGTCTTGTGTGTTGTTTTTAGAGCATTATTCTAAATACTAAGATATGTAGCATATAGAGAAATTTCTCTATATGCTTTCTATATGATTACAACTAGTTTTTTTATTTAGGTTCCTTTTAGTCACACCTAGACCTATAGAATAAACCACTAATCCTACGTAGGATAAAATAGAAAAGGAGAATGTATGAATTTATCATTTAATGTAATTGAGGATGACGAACTAGGATATTGCAAAGAGCTTTGTAATGAATTAATGGTCTTTCAAAAGTCAAAAGCATTGATACAGCCAGAGCTTTTTGACGGTATGAACTTTGAAACAAGGTTGCTCCCTTCTGTGAAAAAAGCAAAGCAGAACTATGTTGTAGTTGTTAAAGATGGTTACATTCCAGTAGCTTATGTATATACAAACATTTCACCAAAGGAAACCTACTCGAATGAGTTTGCGACTTTTTTTGACCTTTCCTCTGTTAGTAGAAATGATGTCGGTTGCTTATCACAATTTTACATAAAAGAAGAATATAGGCAATTTGGAATTGGGTCAAAATTATTCGATATGTCTATGAAATGGTTAAACCAATATAAAGAGGTAGATGATTATTTTATTTTTGTTTCAAACGGAAATAATGATGCTCTAGAATTTTACAAGAGAAAAGGGTTTACAATCAGTCATCAAATTTTAGATGGATTTATCACGGTTTTACGGAGTAACCGTTCTAATTTCCTAAAAGAGGGTTAAGTCAACAGAAGGAAGTTTACTTCTTATATTTCGATTTACGAAATTTTCTTCGAAAAAAGAAAGGATTTTGTCTATATTTGTTTAATAATAGATATATAGGGATTTTATCAATAGATTAAAGGAGACTATTATATGCAGTTTAATGATTATCAATACAACAGACCTAACCTAGAAGAAGTAGAAGCAAGCTTTAATCAGCTGATTGAGAAATTTCAGAATGCTGAATCCTTTGACATTCAAGATGAAGTAATGACAGAAATTAATGAATTGCGCTCAGAGTTTGATTCAATGAGCACACTCGTTCAAATTCGTCATACGATTAACACGACGGATGAGTTTTATAAAACTGAAAAAGACTTTTTCAATGAAGTCGGTCCTTCATATAAAGGATTAATCACAAACTATTATAAAGTACTGACAGAATCCAAGTTCAGACCACAGTTAGAAGAAAAATGGGGAAAGCAATTATTTTTACTAGCTGATAGTGAGTTAAAAACCTTCTCACCTGATGTATTAACAGACCTACAAGAAGAAAACAAACTTACAAGTGACTATGTAAGCTTACTAGCAGCTGCTAAAATTCAGTTTGATGGAGAAGAGAAAAATCTTTCGCAGTTAGTTCCCTATCAACAGTCACCAGACCGAAACATCCGTAAAGAATCAAATGAAGCTAAATACAACTTTTTTGTTGAGAATTCAGAACAATTAGATGAGCTATTTGATCAGTTAGTTAAGGTCCGAACTAGAATTGCCAAGAAGCTTGGATTCTCTTCTTTTACTGAACTAGCATATGCGCGTTTACGTCGTACTGATTATAATGCCGAAATGGTTGCTAAATTCCGTGATCAAGTAAAAGAATATATTGTACCATTAGCAACAAAACTAAAGAAAAAACAGCAAGAACGTATTGGTGTTGATACATTTAAATACTACGATAACAGCTTTAGCTTTAAAACAGGAAACCCTGATCCAAAAGGCGATGCAGAATGGATTGTTGATCAAGCAAAGAAAATGTATGAAGAGATGTCTCCTGAGACAAATGATTTTTATACATATATGGTTGAAAACAATTTGATGGATTTACTTAGTAAAACAGGAAAAGCTGGTGGAGGCTATTGTACCTATATTCCTAAGTATAAATCACCGTATATCTTCGCAAACTTTAACGGCACAAATGGAGATGTACGTGTGTTAAAACACGAAGTAGGTCATGCATTCCAAGTGTTTGAAAGTCGTGGTTTTAAGGTACCTGAATATGGATTCCCAACGCTAGAAGCATGTGAAATTCACTCAATGAGTATGGAATTTTTCTCTTGGCCATGGATGGAGTTATTCTTCAAGGAAGATACAGATAAGTATAAATTCTCTCATTTAAGTGAAGCTGTACTATTTATTCCTTATGGAGTTGCAGTAGATGAATTCCAACATTATGTTTATGCAAATCCAGAAGCTACTCCACAAGAACGTAAGAAAACTTGGAGAGAAATTGAGAAGAAATATTTGCCACATCTCAATTATGAAGGAAACGATTTCTTAGAAAACGGAGGATTCTGGCAGCAACAGGGTCATATCTACCGAGTTCCGTTTTATTATATTGACTACACATTAGCTCAAATCTGTGCACTTCAGTTCTGGAAGCGAAATCAAGACAATCCAGAAGCAGCATGGGCTGATTATCTCCATTTATGTAAACAGGGTGGAAGTAAATCGTTTACAGGTCTTGTAGAAGATGCCAACCTTATCTCTCCATTTGAAGATGGATGTGTAAAATCTGTCATTGAAGAAATTGAAGTTTACTTAAATTTTATAAATGATCAAGCATTATAGTATGTAAATAAATCCTTCTATTGGTTGCACTTCTGGCCAATAGAGGGTTTATTTTGTATTTGACTAAGAAAAAAAGAAATGGTTAACATGGATACTATAATTTTTTAATAGTTATTTATCATGACCAGATACGGCTGAAAAAGAAGTACATGTATTAGGTGGTATAATATAGAAGATAAGACTCGAGAGGCTTAGGGTGAGGAAATGGAATTCTTATTAACAATCATAAATGCCATGGTAATCAGCTTGGTAGAGTTAGTCTATCTCTTTGGAGTTATGATTGCTGTTGGATTTATCATTGGTTTTATAGAACGCTATATTCATACATACCTGGTCTTAACTTTTGGGAGGCGCGGAATCCTTTTAACTGCTTGGATTGGAACACCAATACATGAACTTGGACACCTCCTACAATGCTTTATTTGGGGACATCGCGTCATCAGAGTGAAACTATTACTAAGCAACAATACAAATGGAGTATTAGGATACGTAGAGCATCAATACAACCGAAATAGTATCTATCAGCAGGTTGGTAATTTTTTCATCGGAGTAGGACCAATAATTAGTGGGATTACTACTCTAATAGTAGGAATGTATTTGCTAGTTCCACAATCCTTTTATTCTTTAACTACATTGATTTATCAAGATGGTTCCTTCAAACTTGGAGGGGTAGAAGAGACATTCGGTGTTATCTTAGCCTTAATAAGTGGACTATTTTCACTAGAGAATGTAGTCAATCCGTTTTTCTGGATTTATGTTTTGCTTGGCATTTGTATCAGTTCTCACATTGCTTTAAGCAAACAAGATATGAAGGGCTCTGCAAGAGGATTACTAGCTATTTATGTTGTACTTCTTCTACTAAAACTAGTGACCATCTTACTAGGATTCGATAGTCATATACTTGTGTTAAAATTAGCTCAATACAATACATATGTATTGGCTTATTCCACTATTGGCGTTCTATTTGCACTTCTAGCACTATTAATAAGTTTTATACTATATAAAGTTAAACATATGATCATATGAAAAGGAGCACGATATGGAAATCAAAAATATCTTGGTAGCAGGAAACTACTATGAAGAGTTTAAATTGCACTTGATAGATCATCAATCTAAAGAATTTCGGTTTATATCACCAGCTAATATAACAGCAGCCGACTTACAATGGGCAGATACTTACGTAGGATCGAGACCTTGTATGAATTTCAACCTAAGCCATCTTAAATGGGTCCATTCCTTTAATGCGGGTGTAAATAATTATTTAGAACTGAATGGATGGATAGAAAATAATGTGCTACTAACTCGTACTGTTTGCTCCTTTGGAGAGAAGATAAGTGAATATTGCCTAAGTTATATACTAAGAGATCTTCAAAAACATCAGGAATTTGAACGAAAACAACATCAGAAGCAATGGAAGCCCGAAACACCAAAAATGATAAAAGACCACACATTTGTCATATTGGGTACAGGTGAAATTGGGCAGAAGGTAGCAAAGATGTTTAATAGTTTCGGTGCAACCGTTTATGGTGTTTCTCGTAGTGGTCAGCACAAGGACTATTTTTCAGAAGTAGTGGATCATACTTCTTCTAATTCTGTCGTCTCCCGAGCTGACTGGATTATTAGTACATTACCACTAACACAAGATACTTATAAGATATTTAATCATCAATTTTTCGCTAGTATGAATCAGTCTGTGTTCATTAACGTTGGTAGAGGAGCAACAGTTGATGAGCTTGCACTCATCAAAGCCCTTGATAGTGGAAGAATTCGTTATGCGGTGTTAGATGTATTATCACAAGAGCCCCTCCCAGAAGATTCAGTTCTATGGGAAAGAAAAGATGTTCTGATTACTCCTCATATCTCAGCGGTAACGGATATTAATGAAGCAGTAGAGTGTTTTTTTGAAACGTTACATAAGATTGAAAACAATGGGATCTTACATAATATGGTTGATGTAATGAAGGGGTATTAGCAAGTTTATGTGAATTGAACTGAGGTTGAGTAGTTAAAAGAATCAAGAAAAAAAGTAACCGGAATGATCTGGGTTACTTTTTTTCATATAGTCCTTATAAACTAGATAAGTATATAAATAATTATTATTTAACGCTTTTTCTTCTTAGAATCATCTGCTAATTGCTTGTTTTTGATGAGCTGATCTAATTCCATTTCAATATGAATTTTGACTTCATCGACTTTAGTTATACTAGTTACAGTCCCTTTACGACCTTTAATAGTTAACACATCTCCTACAGCGGGGACGTTATTACGCGCTTGATTTAATAAGAGATTTTTGTTTTCAAAGAAATGAACATTAAACATATTCTTCACCTATTTCATATAATTTGGTTACAAAATGGTTGTATTGTAACTTGATATAAAATATTTAAGAGAAATGTGTTTTAGACCTGAGCGTATATAAAAATTTTTTTGAGTAGTAGGATAGTGTTAACAATTAATCATGATCTATCTATTAATATAGTAGGGGTGAACAATAGTGATTGACCCAAGTGTATTAGGATGGTAAAATATTCCTAACTAGTAGAAAGGGGTGAGAGAATGCGTTTTAATAACTTAATGAAAATAACCTTGAGAATTAATGCATTGTCTCTTACTCATACGGATTTTGATTATTAGCAATATAAAACAACTCCATGCTTATGAAAAGGGCAATGCCCGTAAGTTTTTTATAGAAACCACAGGGTTATTTATTAATTCTGTGGTTTTTTTGTGATTAATTTACAATCTACACTTTTAATTTTCTTGGAATTCTTCATTATTACTTGAGTATTTAAGCATGGTTTTACCACGCGAAAGTAAATAAAGATGGGGCGGGATTTATATGATGAAATTAAGTAAGATGCAAGAATTATTAAAAACAGTTGACGGTGAATGGAGAAGTCCTATAGCTGAGGCGATCTTGAAAAATTGGGATTATGATGAAGGTTCTGTGTTTTTTTTAAGAGCAAGTGCGAATTTCATATTTGTTTTTAAAAGAAATCAAAAAAGATATTTTCTAAGATTTAATCATGAAGAAGAAAGAGGAAAACAATCAATAGAAGCGGAGATGAACATTCTTGAGCATCTAGAAAATTTTAGCTCATTCAATGTGGCCAAACCTATTAAGTCATTACATGGGAATTTTATTGAAGTAGTGGATACGGAAATAGGTCGATATAATGCAGTTGTTTTTGAAGGCCTAAAAGGTAAGCATTATGAAATGGAAGAAATCACTACTGAACAGGCTTACTTATGGGGACAGACATTAGGAAAGCTGCACGAATGTTTTAAAAAGCTACCTGAAAATCTGACTATCAACAGGCCAAGTTGGAGAACTAGTCTTGTCAAAGCAAGTGAAATACTTGCTATTCATGAAAAAACTGCTTATGAAGAATTAATAAGAATTTCTAAATGGGCAGAAGGACTAAATATATCAAAAGAGAATTTCGGTATGATTCATTATGATTTTGAACTTGATAATGTCCTTTTTGATAACAGGATGTTAGGAATACTTGATTTTGATGATTGTATGAGCAACTGGTATCTAGCAGATATTGTCTATGCACTCAGGGACGCAGGTGAATTTACTATGCAATCTTTAATTATAAATAAATTCATTGAAGGATATGAAAGTGAAACAAAGTTAGATTCTTCTTTGCTTGTCCATGCTCAAGAATTTATGAGGATCCATGAATTAGTAACCTTTGCGGCATTAATAAGAAGTGTTGATATAGAAGAATCCACAGATCATCCAGAATGGTTGATCAACCTTCGAAGAAAATTATCTGAAAGAATAGATAGATATCGAAAACATTCGAAAAGAAATTGACTATCCGAGTTTGAAGAGAAGGGAATAAGAGGCTTTATAAAATATAAATCAATATATATAAGATTTTGGGTAGGTAAAACTGTCTATTTAATTAATTCTAAAGAGGGATTCAAAAAATACAGAAAAATCGTAGAGCCCTAAAACTTTTAATTGGAATAGTCAGTAAATAAAAACCTACTTAAACTTAATTTTTCTTACATACTAAAAGAGATAGGTGTGTGTCATTGTGAATACTATTAATGTGGAAAAATACTCTTCTGTCCATCAGAAGCAAGTAGTAGATTTAATTCTTCAGATTCAACAACAAGAATATGGAATACCGATTACTCTAGAAGATCAACCAGATTTGCTTACCATTGAAGAGTTTTATCAAAAAGGAAATGGTAACTTTTGTGTAGCACTTTATGAAAAAAACGTTGTTGGTACAATCAGTTTTTTGGATATAGAGAATCATCAGCTGGCACTAAGAAAGATGTTTGTAGATAAAAGTTATCGTGGCTCAACTTATAACACAGCAAGTCTTTTACTACATACCGCAATAAATTGGGCCAAACATAGGCCAGTAAAAGAAGTGTACCTTGGAACTACGCTGCAATTTATAGCGGCTCATCGCTTTTATGAAAAAAATGGGTTTATCAGTATAGAAATGAATGATTTACCCGAAAGTTTTCCAGTGTTACAAGTTGATAAAAAATTTTATAAGTATGGCATTGAATAAATAATTGACTCGAAAGCGTATGGTAAAGTTCTTTTTCTTAGGCTCTTTTCTAAAAGTTTGTTGCTGTTCAATCAAATGTCTCAAATGATTCACCCTTTATAGTCCTTTAATCATCAGTTTTACTGGTTAGAAAAGAGCACCTCTCTCAATTTAAGGCAGAAGACTTTATACTAGCAAGTAAAAATCCGGCATTTGGGATTTTTACGAAAGCGACAATCTATACGAAAACAGCCTTTTCTTATTATTCAACATTAATTACTTCTGAGGAGAAAATGCGTATCATCACTTTTCCGTCTTTAGCTTCAGCCCTAATTAGAATGGGTTGATTATAAACATTTTTAAATGTGAAATCGGGTCCATACCAACTCACTGTTGCATCACGACCAGGTGGTACATACGGTACTTTCCTACTATGAGAATATCGTTGGACAATTTTTACACCTGCGGAATCTACAGCATTAAATAAGGTGGAGGACACTTGACAAATCCCTCCACCTACACCATCATAAAGCTCTCCTTTGATGATAATAGGTGCCGAGAGATACCCTTTTTCAGTTGTTCTTTTACCAACAACTTTATTAAAAGAAAACACTTCTCCTTGAAACACAACATGGTTGTTAATTGCTTTGGTAGCAAGAATGATGTTTTTTGATCTTTCACTTTTATGCTGATTATAATAGGTCATGTAACTTCCAATCTGCTTTACATATATATCTGCTAGTAGTTCACCACTGACTCTAGGATGTATCGTTTTGATAGGGAGTTCTAGTGATAAAGGTTGATGATTAAAAAAATATGTATAAAGATCTTTTGTTAATTGATCAGAATTTAGTACAAATCCTGGTTGACCTTGAATGATTTCATTGTGTTGATTTATATAAGCATTAATTGGATCTTTATTAATTTGTTGCTCTAGTTTCGCTACTAACTGGCCATACATTTCATCGTTCACTAGAGGTAGGTCAGTTAACGAAGAGGTAAATGCATCATGATTAATCGTAGCAATGGTTGTGCCTTGATGCAATAAAACAAGATCATCATCATGACTATGATGAATGGGTGTTAGCATTAATATCAAGCTCAAGAGTAAATTTTTCATTAACAATTCCTCCTTAATTCATTTATAGTATTCTCAAATTTAATTAGAAAATGAGATATACTATTCCTAAGAAAGACATTTAATTTCAAAGCGGTTGAGTTAAGATCAAACATTCTTGGTAAGGAGAGATAATCTATGAATTTTGTTACATTAAACAATGGTTTGAAAATGCCACAACTTGGCTTTGGTGTATGGCAGGTAAGTGATGAACAAGCAGCTGCTACTGTAACTACAGCATTAAATATGGGTTATCGTTCTATTGATACAGCAATGATTTATAAAAATGAAAGAGGCGTAGGTGAAGCTATTAAAAACTCTTCTATCCCACGTGAAGAATTATTCATTACAACAAAAGTTTGGAATAGTGATCAAGGCTTCGAAACAACCTTGAAAGCTTATGAAGAAAGCCTAGAAAGATTAGGACTTGAATACGTTGATTTATATTTAATTCACTGGCCAACACCAGAATTCGATCAGTATGTTGATACATATAAGGCATTGGAACAGTTATATCGTCAGGGGAAAGTAAAGGCGATTGGGGTATGTAACTTTGAGATTGAACATTTAGAACGAATTTTAAAGGATTGTGAAGTTGTCCCGGTATTAAATCAGATAGAGTGTCATCCTTATCTCTCTCAGAAAGAGTTAAAGGAGTTTTGTGCTAAACATGATATTTTTATAGAAGCATGGAGTCCTCTTGAAAAAGGGGGAAGTGTCTTACAAGATGAAGTCATTAAAGGAATAGCTTCAACTCATAACAAAACGACTGCTCAAGTCATATTGCGCTGGCACTTACAAAATAATACGATTGCTATTCCAAAATCAGTAACGCCTTCAAGAATTGAAGAAAACTTTAATGTATTTGATTTTGAGTTAACTACTTCTGAAATGGAGGAAATAGAAGGCCTGAACGTTAATAGACGTAGAGGAAAGCATCCTAATGAAATGAATATAAGATAAGTTGGTTCGAGATGAAAGAAAGAGAAATTGGGACAACGAACCTGTCCCCGTTAAAGGAGAGAGAAGAATGTCAGTGAAAGAAGGATTTGTAGAAGTAACTGGTGGAAAGGTTTGGTACCAGCATCATAATAGTACAGCAAATAAGACACCAGTTATTATTTTACATGGTGGACCAGGCTCTTCACACTATGCGATGCAAGGTCTGCGAAATCTAGCTAAGGAACGTCCAGTCATCTTTTATGATCAACTTGGATGCGGGAAGTCTGATTGGCCAACAGACACATCTTTGTGGAAGATTGATCGTTTTGTTGAAGAGTTAGGCCAAATATGCGATGCTTTGTCCCTAGAAGATTTTCATATACTTGGTCACTCTTGGGGGACCACACTCGCCGCTGCGTTTTACTTAAAGAAACCGGCAGGAGTAAAAAGCATCATTTTTTCAAGCCCATGTCTAAGTGCACCATTGTGGGCAAAGGATCAGGAAGAAAATCGAAAATTACTTCCATTAGAGATTCAACAAACACTAAAAAAATGTGAGGAAAATGGTTCTACTGACTCTGAAGAATATAAGAATGCCACCAAAGTGTTTAATCAGCATTTTGTTTGCAGACTGAATCCGTTTCCTGAGTTTCTTAAAGAAGGAAAACAATATCAAAATAATGATGTATATAATATCATGTGGGGACCTTCCGAATTTCATGTGACAGGGAATCTGAAGGATTTTGACTGTACATCACGGTTAAAAGAGTTCCAACTACCAACTCTATTTACCTGTGGTCGTTATGATGAGGCGACTCCTAACTCTACAGAGTATTTTTGTTCACTAACGCCCAATGGGAAATCGCATGTATTTGAGGATAGTGCACATTTGGCTTACTTAGAAGAGACTGAAGAATATATAAGAGTCATGGACAACTTTATGAACGAAGTTGAAGGATCGGGGAAAAGGTAACACAATATAGAAAAGATCCGTTCAATAATGAACGGATCTTTTCTTATTATGCAGTTACGACGCCAAATATAGGCCAACTGTTTTGTTCTGCAATTTTAAGCATGTCGGTTTTAGGGTTTACAACCATTGGATGAGTCACATACTTCAATAATGGAATATCGCTTTCACTATCCGCATAAGCCCAAATTTCATGTGATGCTATATTTGTTTGTTCTTCAATCCAAGCTTTTAATCTTTGCACTTTGACATCGCCATTTACTATCTCCCCAATCTCCCCAGTACAGTGTCCAGCTTGATCGAATAACAATTCTGTACTGATAATCTTTACGTCCAAATCCAGATATGTAGTAAATGCTTTTAGAAATGGCTGAAGTGCACCTGACAATACAATAATCGTATCACCTTTACTTTGATGTTCTCTAATCTTATAAACAAGTTCTTGGTGAACTTCATCTTTTCCAAGTTCTACTAGCTCTTTAAAAAAAAGATCTAATTCTAAATTAGTTTGATTCTTAAATGTTTTAGCAAATGCCTTGAAAAATTCATGCTGAAACTTTAGTTTACCTTTAGTTAGCCCAACAGCAGTAGCTCTAACAAGACCACTGGCTACCACTAACCACTCCTTCGCACTAAATCTCTTTTTGCCGATTTCAAACATTGCTTTAAAGGAATTGCCTTGATAAAGAGTACCATCAAAATCCACAGTTACAATTGACAATTCAAAACTCCCCCTGATTTTTAATGAAACTAGTAAAATAAAGAGTCAAATTTGAAAATAAATGAGTGTAAAACACGAATGCTCATGCTCTACACTCACGATCTCTCTATTAATAGTCAGTTACAGTTAAATTTCTTTCTAAATAGGACTCAATTACTTCACTGATTTGAAATGAAACTTGTGGTAAGTCATAATTTTCAAAAACATGTTCACATTCACTTTTGTATTCCATTGTTTTGTCATAATAATCCATGTGGAGGCGGATGGCTTCTTCATCGTCACCACGCTCCTTTTGTCTTTCGATAACAGTGTCACGATCAGCAGAGATAAACAGTCTTACAACTTGATCTCCGTATAGATTCTTAAGAAGTTGTGCTCCTTCAATATTCATGGTGAAATAAACAATTTTATGTTTATTGAAGATATTTTTTATGTCAATCTCACGAATACCATAATAGTAACCATGAATATTAACACTTTCTATAAATTCATCTTGGTGTTTCATTTGGAGAAATGTTTCTTCTTTTATAAAGTGATAATCCTTACCATTAACTTCAAAAGGACGAGGTGCACGAGTAGTAAATGAGGGGACAGTTTCCATATCAATTGCAGTTGAAACCATCTTTGCTAGTGTTTTTCTTCCAGATCCATCTGGACCCGTATAAATGAAAAGCATCTCTTTTTCTTTTAATTGATACATAGATTTCCTCCTAGAGTTAGTTAATTATTTTTTGATAATTATGTTAATATCATACCATATTTTGGACAAATTGTGTGGTTTTGCTATTAAGAAGTTAGGAATTAGGATATATTTCCTTTTTGGATGATTAAATTATCTTTGTAATAAAATGTAGCGAAAATTTTGAACGAATGACGCCTTCCCAAAGTTTCTACTAATCATCCCCAAATATTTTGGGAATAGTAACGCTTAAAGGGAAGGTGATCTCATGCATACATTTACTACATATAAAATAAAGGAAACAGAACAAGGCGTAGAAGTAATTTTGTATATTGATCCCTCATTATCAGAGTTTTCTAGGGAATTTGCTGTATCAGGTAACTTCATACAGCATGAAAAGGCTGATATTGAAAAGGAAGCTGTTAGTTATGTGAAGAAAATTCTTCCATCTATAAAGGTAACAACTGTTAAGGTAATGGCAGGTGCGATCCTACTTACTACAATTGGAATTGGTACATTCTCTTCAAAAAGCGCCTCCGCAGCAATGAATCAAACGACTCAACAGCAAGCGAACAATATAAGTTATATTGTAGTTAATGGTGATACACTTTCTGCTATTGCAGCACGTTTTGGAACAAGCGTTGAAGCAATCAAACAACTAAACAAGCTTAGTAGTGATTTTTTGCGAATTGGCCAAACACTAACAATTCCATCTAGTCCAAGCGAAATACCTTTAGAACAAAGCACATCAAACACATACCTCGTCGTCTCAGGTGACACGTTGTCTGCTATAGCTAAAACAAACGGAACGACTGTTGAAGCAATCAAACAACTGAACAGTCTTAGTAGTGATTTTTTACGAATCGGACAAACTCTAACGATTCCGAATGGTACAAACACATCAAACACATCAAACACATCAAATAAACACCTAGTCGTCTCAGGGGATACGTTATCTGCCCTAGCAAACAATAACGGAACGACTGTTGAAGCAATCAAACAACTGAATAATCTTAGTAGTGATTTTTTAAGAATTGGACAAGAGTTACTGATTCCAATGGATCAAAACACAAATATAATTTCAACATCTAGTCATTTATATACAGTTGTATCTGGTGATTCATTATCGAGTATCGCGAAAGACCATGGAACAACAGTTAACGCCATCAAACAAGCAAATGGTTTATCAAACGATTTTATTAGAATTGATCAAACACTAACTATTCCGACTGAAACAAATGATTTAACAGTTAACGATTCGGTAAAATCAAACTCTACAATTTACCAAGTCGTTTCAGGTGATACATTATCAGGAATAGCAGCTCAAACAGGAACGACTGTAGGAGCAATAAAGATGCTTAATCAATTAAATAGTGATTTTTTGCGAATTGGACAAGAGCTAAGAATTCCAACAGCCACAACAACTGTCACACCTTCTACAAATAGTCCGAAAGAAACAATAACTGCAGTTAATCAGGAAGATTTAGAGTGGCTTGCGAAAATGATATACAGTGAAGCAAGAGGAGAATCATTAGAAGGCCAGATCGCTGTTGGTGCTGTCATTATGAATCGTGTAGAAAGTCCCTTATTTCCAAACACTGTTAAAGAAGTTCTGTTTCAAATAAGTAATGGTCATTATCAATTTACTCCTGCTCAAACAGGTTCAATAAATACAGCAACCCCAAACAATCAAAATAGAGAAGCAGCATTAAGAGCGTTGAATGGAGAAGATCCTACAAACGGTTCGTTGTACTTTTACAATCCTAATAAAACAAGTAGTGTATGGCTTAAGAGTCGAACGGTTTCAACCACTATAGGAAATCATACGTTCGCATATTGAATTTGATTTAAAAATGGCGCGGGGGGGGGGGGCATGCCCCTCCTTATAAAAGGACCATACAGGTCTTTTTTGTTATTTGGATAACTATAAAATTTTCACTTGTTGATAACTTGGGCTAGTGCATTTGAATCCGGCTTCAGCACCCAGCCCCTCGAGGTCAAATAACCCTACATCAAGAAAAGGGAAATAGCGCCCTTTTATTGATGTAGGAACATTTGCTTGTCGGGGCTAACCGGGGCGCTTACGCCTTTTGTTCTTTTAAGCGATCATGAGCGAAATATTATAATTTTTTTCACCTAACCTCTATAATAGAACATAAGTACTAAATAAATAGCTACAAATCTTACTTAGATGCTGGAAAGATAGGTGTTATGAGTGGAAAAATATAGAATTGATCAAAGTAAGGGACTTGAATTTGGAATATATACATTAGGCGATCATTTACCTAATCCGGTAACTGGTGAAAGAATCTCGGCAGAAGACCGTATTCATGAAATCATTAACTATGCAAAGCTAGCTGAACAAGCTGGTGTAGATTTTTTTAGTGTTGGTGAAAGCCATCAGGAGTATTTTGCGACACAAGCACATACGGTTGTGTTATCTGCTATTGCTCAGGCGACCAGTAAAATAAAGATTGGGAGTTCCTCCACTATTGTAAGCACATCAGATCCAGTACGTGTTTATGAGGACTTCGCTACGATCGATTTGATATCAAAGGGACGTGCAGAAATAGTAGCTGGACGAGCTTCAAGAATAGGTCTTTTTGAATTATTAGGATATGATGTAAACCATTATGAAGAATTATATGAGGAAAAATTTGACTTACTACGTCAAATTAATGAACAAGAAGTAGTTAATTGGAGTGGGGAATTTCGTCCACCGCTAAAGGATGCCTCCATTCTGCCTAGACCAAAGAATGGTTATATGCCAATCTGGAGAGCAGTTGGTGGTTCACCTGGTAGTGCAATAAAGGCTGGTTATGCAGGTGTACCTATGTTTTTGGCTCATTTAGGTGGCCATGTACTTAGCTTTAAGCGATCAATTGATGCTTATCGTGAAGCGGCAAAACAGGGAGGGTTTGACCCGTCGGAATTACCAGTAGCAACTGCTGGATTTTTCTATGCAGCTGAAACTTCCCAGCAAGCCGTTGAAGAGACGCATCCACACATAAATGAAGGAATGAAACGCACAAATGGACGTGGTTTTCCAATGGAAGCCTATGAACAAGGAATTGATCCACATAATGTTATGAATATAGGTAGTCCACAGCAAATAATTGAAAAAATACTCTATCAGCATGAAGTCTATGGTCACCAAAGGTATATTGCTCAAATTGATTTCGGCGGAGTCCCTTTTGAACGTCTGCAAAAGAATCTGGAGCTAATTGGAACTGAGATTTTACCAGCTATTAAGAAATATACGGCTAAGAAGTAGCAGAAAAGGGGAGAGGAAGAAGTGAACAAAAAAGAAATTGAGTATAAAATTTTGGAGTTAAAAGACGAATATATTCAATTGCAGCATAACTTAGAAAAACTAGAATATGTAAAAGGAAACATTCTACCTTTGGAAAAAAGATTGACTGCAGTTGAAGAGGAATTGACTTCCCTTAATCAAATGTTGAGAAAAATCTAGAAAAAATAGATCATAATTTACTAGACTCAGAGTATAGTAAAGCCAGTGGAAATAAATAACCCATTTTTCGCTGTATTATGCGAAAACATCAAAAGTAAAAAAGCAAGCCCTAAAAAGAGCTTGCTTTTTTACGTCTTAATCTAAAACCATTGTAAGGAGCAGCAAAAAAATCAGCTTACCGCAAGTTCCTTCCCTTTTTTCGTAAGTAACGCTCCTGTCACAGCAAATGCACAAACGGCTAGTAATACCAACATAGAGAATACAGCTTGAAGACTGGTTTCGAGAACAATTCCACCAAGTTCAGTACTTAGTAGCAGGCCTGTTACTGCAATTCCTATGACTTGTCCTAGATTTCTCATTAAAGTATTAGAACCCATTGCTGCTCCACGAATATTCCATTCAACTGCTGATTGGACAGCAACCGTAAATGCTGTGAAGGATAATCCAAATCCAAACCCGATAATAGCCGTTACCACCATGATCCATATTATGGTTGTATGAGATTGCAGTAGTGCTAAACCAATACAGCCAACAATAATACTTGAAATTCCAGTAAGGGTAATTTGGGCAATTGATTTTGAACTTAACCATCTTCCTGACAAGATGGCTGCTAAAGGCCATGTTAGCGACATGGGGATCATAGCAATTCCAGAGAAAGTAGCATTAAGGTTCATAACCCCCTGGACCCATAACGGAATGTAAAAAGTAATCGTGACTAATATAAACCCTAGTAAGAAGCCAGCGACATTAGCTATAGTGATGAATCTATTTTTAAACAATGAAAGTGGAAGCATTGGTTCCTTTCCTTTTAACTGTAGCCAAATAAATAATAGAAGTCCAATTAACGCTACTATAAACAATGAAACAATACTTTCGGTCATGTGCTTATATTCTCTTAGAAGGGTTAAAGCATACAAAAATGAACTCATACATATTGCAAAGGTAAGAATACCAGCATAATCGATGACATGCTTTTTCTTTTCTATATGTTCATGGAAAGAAATCCACAAGATTAGTAAAGAAACGATTCCAAAAGGTATATTTATAAAGAAAATCCAGTGCCAAGAGATGGTGTCTACAATGAACCCACCTGTAAGAGGACCAATAATCCCTGCAACTCCCCATACACTACTTAACCACCCCTGCATCTTTGCACGCATTTTGAACTCAAATACATCACCAATAATGGTAAATAAAATGGGTGTCAATGCGCCTGCCCCTATTCCTTGTATTCCGCGAAAGAGCACAAGTTGTTCCATTGTTTGTGAAAGCCCAGATAAGCCAGAACCGACTAAAAAAATAATAGTTCCAATTGTAAACATTAACTTTCTACCATATAAGTCTGCTAACTTTCCAAACACTGGTGTACTTATTACCATAGCTAAAAGGTAGATAGAAATAACCCAAGTATATAATGTGCTCCCACCTAAATCTCCTACAATCTTTGGCATTGCGGTACTTACAATTGTTCCTTCAATCGCAGTTAGAAAAGTAGCAATTAACAAAGCAATAACAACCAGTCTTGGTTTTGTTTCCTTTTTCAAGTAAATTCTCCCCTTGCAATAACATCTGTATCTGGACGTTGTCCGAATATTTTGCACTAATTTATATACTATCTTTTTATTATACTATTTTTTATAAATATCATAGAGTTTATTAGTAATTTCATACAGTTATTCATTATAAATTCTTCCGACAAGGAAAATAGTATTTATTTTTTGATATTCTTCAATTAGAAACAGCGGAGACAACTTTAGTTGGATAGTTGATAGTTACTTTGATAACCGAAATAAATCTGATAGAATGATAGAGTAATTATGATTATTTAGAATTAACAAACCATAGAGCAAAATGGAGGGTCAATGATGAAATTAGAACAATTTTTACAAAAACAAAATGAAAAATTAAAAGAATTACATATTAAACGTGCTGAATCTTCCTGGATGTCTTCGACGACTGGAGAAGATGAATGGAATAAGAAAACTGCCCAAGCTCAAACAGAGATGAATGTATATTTTTCTAATAAAGAGCTGTTTGAAAAGGTAAAACAATTTCTTGAAGAAGATGTTGCAAACCCTTTAGATCAAAGACAATTAGAAACTATTTATGCAAACATGGTTCGAAATCAATTACCAGAAGAAGACTTAAAAGAAATGGTAAGTCTTTCAACTGAACTAGTAAGTGTGTTTAACACATTTAGATCGACGTTAGATGGTAAGGAAGTTTCAGAAAACGATGTTCGTGAAATTCTTATTAAAAGTAATGATATAGAGCTAAGGGAAAGAGCATGGCATGCTAGTAAGCAAATTGGAAAAGAAGTAGAAGAAAAGCTATTAACGCTTGTTCGCAAACGTAATGAAACGGCACGTCAACTAGGCTATGAAGACTACCATCAAATGAGCTTTGAGTTACAAGAGTTAGACCGCGAGTATGTGTTTAATACTTTTAAAGAGTTAGTTGAATTATCAAACGAACCGTTTCGTCAATTAAAGGGTGAAATGGATGTTGAGTTAGCAGAGCGTTTCAACATTTCAGTTGAAGAGTTACGACCATGGCATTATGCTGATCCTTTCTTTCAAGAAGCTCCTCCTTCTAAAGGTTTGGACCTAGATCCTTTTTATAGGGGGAAAAACCTTGAGGAACTGACTAGTGAAACGTTTAAAAGCATGGGTATGGACATCAGTGACATGCTGGCTAAAAGTGATTTGTATCCACGTGCAAAAAAGAATCAGCATGCTTTCTGTACGGATATTGACCGAGAAGGTGATGTGCGTGTGTTATGTAATAATACTGAATCTGATTACTGGTCTGCTACAATGCTTCATGAATACGGTCATGCAGTTTACTTTAAATATATCGACCGTAACTTACCATACAGTTTACGGAGACCCGCTCATACACTAACAACAGAAGCGATTGCTATGCTTTATGGTCGTATGGCAAAAGACCCAGCATGGATGCAGCAGTTCTTAGGATTAGATCAGTCGCAGGTAGATGAACTAAAGCCACAGATTGATTTGTCATTAAGAAGACAAATGCTTATATCAGCACGTTGGATTATGACTTTTGCATTCTTTGAACGAGAGCTTTATAAAAATCCAGATCAAGATTTAAATTCGTTATGGTGGAACATTGTTAAAGAAGTACAGTTTGTTAACCCACCAGAAGAACAAGATTACCCACATTGGGCAGCGAAAATTCACTTTACACTTGTACCTGTTTACTATCAAAATTACTTATTGGGTGAATTAACAACTTCTCAGCTACAAAGATATATTGAAAAAAATATTTCTGAAGATTTATATACACCTAAGGTAGGAGAGTTCTTAATCAATGAATTTTTTGTACCTGGTGCAAGAGAGCATTGGAATACAAAGATTGAAAAAGCAACAGGAGAAAAACTAAACCCTATTCATTTTGTGGAGCAGTTTGTAAACCAAAAACAAGGGGTATAATTTTTACGGAAGCGGTCCGGAAATGGATCGCTTTTTTGTTATCTCTGTGGGAACATATACTTCCCTATACATCAAAATCAAACTTTGTAATACAATAAAGCTATCTAAATGCGAAGGGAACATATGAGATGAAACACCAAGAGGAATTAAGTAAAGCAAACAAGAAAATAGATGAAAAAGCAAAGATTGTTCAATCTACTCAATGGTATCCCACCTATCATGTTGCCCCAAAGGTAGGTTGGATGAATGATCCGAATGGGTTTTGTTATTTTAATGGAGAATATCATGTGTTTTATCAGCACCATCCTTTTTCTCCTCATTGGGGACCCATGTATTGGGGACATGCTAAAAGTAAGGATTTATCCAGTTGGGAGCATCTCCCGATTGCCCTTGCCCCAAGTGAGGACTATGATCAGGACGGCTGTTTTTCAGGAAGTGCCATTCAAATAGAAGACAAGCTATATTTATTCTACACTGGTAATGTTTGGACAGGTGAGGATCGTGATCATGACTTAAAACAAGTTCAATGTATAGCTGTTAGTGAGGATGGTGTTCGTTTCACAAAGGATGTAAGAAACCCTATTATTGCAAATGCACCGGACGGAAATATCCATCCGTTTCATATTAGAGATCCAAAGGTATGGAAAAAGGATGAATATTATTACATGGTATTAGGCTCAAAAACTAAAGAAAACGTGGGTCAGATCTTACTTTATCGTTCTATAGACTTGTATGAATGGGAGTTTATAAACATTGCAGCCACTGGGGAAGGGAATTTTGGTTTCATGTGGGAATGCCCAGATATTTTCAACCTGGACAGTCATGATATTTTGCTCATGTCACCACAAGGGATGAAACCAGAAGACTATAAATATCATAACCTTCATCAATCAGGATATGTTGTTGGAAATTTAGATTATCAAACAGGAACTTTCCAACACGGTCCGTTTGAACTTTTAGACCATGGGTTTGATGTGTATGCACCACAATCAACAGTTGACGAACAAGGTAGACGTATTATCATCGCTTGGATGAATATGTGGGAAAGCGAAATGCCTGAACAACAGCATGAATGGGCTGGTGCATTAACAATCCCACGTGTAATGACATATGAAAAAGGTGAAATTCGTTGTCGCCCAGTTCCAGAGTTACAAAAACTACGGAAAGAAAAGATTTCTTTTCAAAATATAAACGTGAATGGGAATATTGAGTTAAATGAAATAAACGGAAACAGTCTTGAATTACAAATTGTATTTGACGCAAAAAAAGCTTCTACATTTGGAATAAAACTTAGAGTAAGTGAGAGTTTAGGAGAGGAAACAGTCCTTACATATGATACAACCAGTGAGATGTTATCCTTTAACCGTGATTCATCAGGACAAGGACCTAAAGGAGTCCGGCAAGCTCCTGTGCAACTAAAAGATAACAAGCTTCACCTTCAAATCTTCCTTGATCAATCTTCTCTTGAAGTTTTTATAAATGATGGGGAGAAAGTAATGACTGGACGAATTTATCCTGATCAACACTCAAGTAGCATCCATTTCTTTAGTCAAGGAGAATGTAGCATCATTGAAGTAGAGAAATGGAATTTAGGGAGTGCTTTTTAATGGGACAAGGGGACAGGTTTACTGTCCCTAAAATTCTACCCATTAATAATAGGAATCCTGTTCTTCCAGGGTCTTGCTTGTTCAAGCTGTCCAGCTAATTGAAGCAAAGTCGCCTCATCCCCTAAAGGTGCCATAAAGTGTACACCGATCGGAAGACCATCATTATTCCAAAACAAAGGTACTGACATAGCAGGCATACCCGTTGTATTTGCAAGTGGGGTATAAGGCACCCACTCATTTAGACGGTTAACATACTGCTCTCTATTTCCTTGATAGGATAATTCACCAATTTTTAAAGGTGGTTCTGCTAAAGTTGCTGTTAAAAGAAGATCATAGTTACTGAAAAACTGAGTCATCTCCCTTGTCACCTGCTGCAGGTAAGCAAGTGCTGAAAGGTATTCAACACCTGTAATGGCATTACCTCTCTTAACCACTTCCCATGTATAGGGCTCTAATTCATCCTCGGATGGTAATCTTCCAATCAACTTTGATAGAGAGGAGATTCCTTGTGCTAGTGATGTTGGCCACAGAATCGAGAATGCATGATTATATTGTTCAACGTGAATAGACGGGGAAGCCAATTCCACCTCGTGGCCTAGGCTTTCACATAAAGCTGCAGCATCTAGAACAGCATTTTTACTATCATCATGGATACTACTACCATTAAATCCACTTGTCATCATAGCAATTCTTAGTTTTCTTGGATTTTTAGAAACTTCACTCTCAAAAGAGTTCTCTGGTCTTGGAACATCGAATGGATAGCCTGGACCGCTACCACATGTCCAATCTAATAATCTCGCACTATTTCTAACGGAACGAGACACACAATGATTAACGCTTAATCCAATCGTGTCTGGATATTTTGGGTTCCGACCTCTACTCACCTTTAAACCAAAAAGTCCACAGCATGAAGCGGGAATTCTAATCGAACCACCACCATCTGAAGCATGTGCCATCGGAACCATTCCAAAAGCAACTGCGGCTGCGGCACCACCACTTGAGCCTCCAGCAGTATGTTCTAAACTCCAAGGATTTCTTGTTGGACCATGTAGCGTAGGTTCTGTTGTGGGTAATAGCCCAAACTCACATGTGTTTGTTTTCCCGATTGTAATAAGTCCTGCGTTTCGTATTTTAGATGAATATTCACTATCCACTGGAGCTGTAAAATCTTTTAAGTATCTCGAGCCAGCAGAATAGCTTGTACCCTCGTAAAATTCTAAATCCTTCATTAAAAAAGGTACTCCTGCAAATGGTCCAGTAATACGATCACTCTTGCTTGCTTCTAATCCAGCTTCATATAGCTTGCTGTTCACTGCATTTACTTTAGGATTTATTCTCTCTATTCGCTCAATAGTAGATTGAACGATTTCCTCAGAAGATACTTCCTTTTTATTAATTAATGTGGCTAAATCCGTTGCATCAAGCCATTGTAATGAGTCCATGTTTACCTCCAAAATAATTTGCTATTGTGAAATTTCTATTATGGTATAGGATTCTCCTCTATTAACTAGTAATTAAATAGGTAAAATTCTTAAATATATTCCTGTTAAAAGTTGAAGTAGTTGATAAAAAGCATATAATGATAGGATAGTAGAGCCTTAACAGGAATGTGTTAAGACCTAGATCGAATAGTCAACAATGATCGTATAAATTTCAAACAATAAGTCAATTAAATAAGCGGTTGTTGTTAAAAAGGAGCTTTTCAAATTGTATAAAAAAGTAATTGTCTATACAAGCAGTGATTGCGTAGAGTGTACCTATGTAAAACAGATGTTAACTGATGTTGGAGTCTCTTTTGAATCAAGAGATATTACCTCAAATCAGGAGTTTCAAAGAGAAGTGGAGAAGTTTGGATTTATGGGTGTACCAGTAACCGTTGTTGGCGACACTGCTATAAAGGGGTTTACATTAGAGTTAGTCGAGATCATTGAAAGTTTAAAGCATAAAGAGTAGCTCCAAATACTATGTTTTTTTAAGAATACTTCAATTTTCATATACATTTATGATAATATAGTTACTATTACATAGCGTGCCTCTTAAGGCACAACACACAAGATCAGAAAGGTTGAGAAAGAGTGGAACATAATTCTTCCAATTTTATACGAAATATTATTATAAACGATTTAGAATCCGGTAAACGAAATCATGTAATAACTCGCTTCCCACCAGAACCAAACGGATACTTACATATAGGACATGCGAAATCGATTGTCATTAACTTTGATTTAGCCGATGAATTTAATGGTAAAACAAATCTACGTTTTGATGATACAAATCCTTTAAAAGAAGATGTAGAATTTGTTAATGCTATAAAAGAGGACGTTAAATGGCTAGGCTATGATTGGGATGGTTTATTTTTCGCTTCAGATTATTTCCAACAAATGTACGAGAAGGCAGTCCTTCTTATAAATAAGGGTAAAGCGTATGTGGATGACTTATCTGCTGATGAAATTCGTGAGTACAGAGGTACCTTGAAGGAGCCTGGAAAAGAAAGTCCATATCGAAATCGCTCTATCGAGGAAAATCTTGATTTATTTGACCGCATGCGTAAAGGTGAGTTTGGGAATGGTGAAAAAGTATTAAGAGCTAAAATTAATATGAGTTCACCTAATATTAACTTACGTGATCCAGTTATATATCGTATTTCTCATGCAGTGCATCATAATACTGGCGATCAATGGTGCATTTACCCAATGTATGCTTTTGCTCATCCGTTAGAGGATGCGATAGAGGATGTAACACACTCAATCTGTACTACTGAGTTTGAAGATCAGCGTCCGCTTTACAACTGGGTGGTAGAAGAATGTGAAATGAAGAGTACGCCACAGCAAATCGAGTTCGGTCGATTAAACATTACAAATGCTGTTATGAGTAAGCGTAAGCTAAAACAGTTGGTGGATGAAGGGTTAGTAGATGGCTGGGACGATCCGCGCATGCCGACGGTTTCTGGATTAAGGAGAAGAGGGTATACGGCAGAAGCAATTCGTGCATTTGTAAGAGAAACAGGAGTATCAAAAGGCTCAGGTGTTGTGGATTCTCAAATGCTAGATCATTTTGTCCGTGAAGATTTGAAACTCAAAGCACCACGAACAATGGGAGTCGTTCGCCCTCTAAAAGTCGTGATTACCAATTATCCAGAAGGACAGGTTGAAATGCTAGACGCGGAAATTAACCCTGAGAACCCTGAAATGGGAACTAGACATATCCCATTTTCAAGAGAAATCTACATTGAGCAGGACGATTTCATGGAAGATCCACCGAAAAAATACTTCCGTCTCTTTCCGGGAAATGAAGTTCGTTTAAAGCATGCTTATTTCATCAAGTGTGAGGACTTCATCAAGGATGAGGACGGAAATGTTGTTGAAATTCATTGTACGTATGATCCAGAGACGAAAAGTGGTACAGGATTTACAGGGCGTAAGGTAAAAGGAACAATCCACTGGGTAGAAGCAACACAAGCAGTACCAGCTGAATTCCGATTATATGAGCCACTCCTATCAACTGAAGAAACAGAAGTGGATGAAGATACGGAAAAGACAGCAGATACTGAGAAGACGTTTCTAGACCAAATAAATCCAAACTCACTTGAGATCTTAAAAGGTTTTGTAGAACCTAATCTGAAAGATGTTGAACCACAAACCAAAATACAATTCTTCAGACACGGATACTTTAACGTCGATCCGAAGCATTCTACGAAAGACCAAATTGTATTTAACCTGATTGTATCGTTGAAAAGTTCGTTTAAGTTATAAAATGACAGCATCCCTTAAGTCGAGGGAATTTACAAACCTAAAACTTTGGAACAGCGGGACGGTTCTCTACTGCAGTAATAATGCAGATGAGCCGTCCTTTTGATTGAAGTGGATGGAGTAGTTATTACTCTCAAATACTAAGGATGACATTAAATAGGAGGTTCACAGATGACAAACAAAGATATATTGATTAGATTGCGATATGCATTAGATATAAGAAATACAGAGATGGTAGAGATCTTTAAACTTGGTGACACTGAGCTTTCGAAAGAAGAGGTAATCAAAATCCTTACAAAGTCAAAGGAAGAAGAGCTAGATGAAAATGAAGAAATTAGTAACAACATGCTAGAATCATTTTTAAACGGATTTATTACTTTTAAAAGAGGAAAACAAGAACCTAAGCCTGGACAACCTGAAAGACCGGAATTATCTAATGAATGTATAAATAACGTTCTACTAAAGAAAGTCAAAATTGCCTTATCATTAACAACCGATGACATCTTGGAAATATTCTTAAAAGCTGGAATTATTGTTACAAAGGGTGAGCTGGGAGCTCTATTAAGAAAAGAAGGTCATAAAAATTACAAAGAGTGCGGAGATAACTTTGCAAGGAACTTTTTAAAAGGATTAGCCGTTAAGTACAGAGGATAAAAAGCTCTGTACTTGTCTATTCTCTATTAAATTCCTACTATTCAATTAAAAAATAAACAGCCACAAAAACGGCGAGTAACGGAAGAACTACTAATATAACTGCAATAATTTGCATATTCCAAAAATCTTTATCTTGAGATAATATCCATATGTCACGGTTTGGGGAAAAATCCTTGTCAAACATATTCTTTTTTTCTTGTCGTTCGTTTCTAAATGTTAAAAAGCTTATTCCAAACATGAATAAACCAAATATCAATGAAATTACCAGGATTATATTCAATTCAAGATAGTCAAAAAAGTAATTGAGGAAATATAACACAACAAATAGGAACACGGTATTCGTTAAACCGTATAGGAAACGGACCTTGATTTTACTCCAGCCTCTAGCTATCATGGCTTTTCTTAGGAACAAGTATGTGATCACTGCTATTGCTATATAAATGAAGTTCAGGACATAATCCATATGTTTTTTCCTTTCGGAGGTAAAAAATGATGTTACTTTTTTCTAGTAATGTCCAAGAAAAAGCTCTTCTATTAAAAGTTTTGCACCATCATAGCGATTGTACCTCTCATCCAGGAAATTGGTAGTAATTACATTAACTCAGGAGATATAGCATGATACATAAGTTTAAAAATCAGACGTTGCGATTTGAAGTTGAATATAGAAATAGAGGGTCTATACGGATTACAATGGATCACTACGGAAATATTGAGGTACACGCTCCGAAAGGAACGTCAATGGAGAAAATTTTATCGTTTATAGAAGGAAATTGGGAACTAATTCAACAGAATCTAAACGAAATGAAAGCAAGGTTAAGTGGTCCACAAGGTAAAACCTATCAACCTGGTGAGACATTCCTCTATCTAGGAAAGACCTATCCGATAAAAATTGATCAAGTAGAAACCATTGAACGTGATCATGTAGAGTTCAAAGAAGATTATTTACAAATAAAAGTAAAGCAGTTAGAGGATGAAAAAATTAAACAAGCTTTAAAACGCTTTTACCATCAGCAGTGTAAAGCTCTTGTGGAAGATAGTATCGCAAAACATCAACGACATTTTAAAACAAAACCAAAGGGCATTCGTATTACTGATAGCAAAACAACATGGGGAACATGTGATTCCAAGCAACTGCTAACATTTAATTGGAAACTTGCTATGGCACCGCAGAAGGTAATCGACTACGTGGTTGTCCACGAGATGTGCCATATGGTTCACCTAAATCACGATCGATCCTTCTGGCGACTAGTTGGTAAATTATTTCCAGATTATAAGGAACAGGAAAAATGGTTGGCTTCATCTAATTGGAAAATGACAGTCTAGAACTAAAACCAGGCATTCAACTTAAAAAAACACTAAAGCCTAGTTTTTAAATACATGTTGTCCAATAATTACTGTCGTTTCTCTTGAGTCTAGCCAACGACTTGTAGCTATGGTTGGGTTATAAAAGAAAAGTGATCCGTTCGCTATATGTCTCATATCCGATAATGCAGCATGGACTGCTCTAATGGATTCCTTGTCAGCTGGTTTATTTATTTGACCATTGCTCACGGGTTGAAATTGCCCACGCTGATAAATAACTTCTCTTATTGTGTCAGGGAATAGAGGACTTTCAACTCTATTCAGGACAACAGAGGCAACAGCTACTTTACCTTCAAAAGGTTCTGTTTGAGCTTCAGCTCGTACAATTCTAGCTAATAAATCAAAATCTTCTTCTGAAATGCTTAGGTTAGTAGATTGATTGGTTTCTTGTACTTTTACTGTAGAAGGGTTATTAGCTTTCATTCTAGTTTCTTGTGAGTTATGAACGCGATCTGTATAAATAACTTGTCCAACAAAAATTAGATCAAGGTTATTAATTTGAGGGTTAGCCTTCGCTAATTCTATTAAGGTTAGGCCATGCTTACGGGCGATTTCTGACATGGTGTCTCCTTTTTCTACCGTATAAGCAAGTGCAGGTTCTGCAAATAAAAGAGTAACTAAGAATGTTAACGCAAATATTATTTTTTTCACAATTATGTCCTCCTAGTGGAATTGATTATTGGGAAACTTTTATATTTCTATCTCTATGAAGGAAGGACAAGAAATAGTATTACAGCTTGTTTACAGGCGAATTGGATAGAGTAGTCTAAGCTTCAGAAGACTGTTATTAAAGGGTTTTTTTCTAATGAAAATATCTAAAAGATGTTAGCAAAAGGGATTTCTAGAAAGGAATTAAAGCTAACAATCCCTACCATAATAAAAAGATAGCTATAATGGGAAATCCCAAAGAATGCTAGATATAGATATTAACTGACAGTATAAAAAGTTGACTTATGTATGGTCTTTACTGTCAATCTTTTTGGCTCTGTTAGTGTACAATGTTAATTTTTTTGCAGTGTTGATTGTAGTGGAAGGACGCGAGACTCCTGCGGGAGCAGCGTGACAGGTGAGACCCCGCAGGCGCATGCCGAGGAGGCTCACCGCACGCCCCGCGGAAAACGAGTGTCCTGTAACGAAAATCAACAACAAAGTTTAACAAAGCCATCTTTTTAAATGTCTTAATTGTTTTTTCAATAAGAATAGATGGAACATTGTAGGAAATACTGAGGAAGAAAAAAGTACAGATTGGAGGAGTTCGCAATGAAATCGGAGAAACCAACTAGCGAACTTGAAGAAATGTATGGGTTACAGCACAATCAAATAATAGAAACTCTACATATAGAAGCAAAACAAGAGTTTAAGCAAGAAGGACTTGATATAAAAAGCACTCTTGAAAAAGTGGATAAAAAGCAGAAATATTTAAATGAAGTGTGGATAAATGAGATTACTATTATAGTAAATACCTTTTTAAACCCGTTTAACTTACTTTTAATTGTTATAGCTATCTATTTGTACATGGAATACAAAAATAACATCTACTTTAATCCTGTTCTACCGAGTTTATTATTTCTGTTTGTATTAAGTGATTTCTTTATTAGAAGAAATGATCAGAAATAAAAAGATCATCTATATATTGGGTTCAACCACAACCAGGGGTTAAATCAATCAAAAGTGTTAACAATAAATAAGTAGAATCAATTAACATGTACTAGACTGTACATGTTTTTTGTTCATATCTAAATAGATTGCTACTGGAGTATATATAAAAGTGAAAAGTAATAACCATACAAAATTAAACAAGAGAGGGGAATATATTGTTGAACACCTTGTCTTTAAGGCAGAAAATTGGTCAGTTAATGGTTTGTGGATTTCAAGGGGATTCTTCATCAGATATCACAGATATAGAGACTCTGATTAAAGATTACCATGTGGGAGGAATTATCTTATTCGGTAGAAATATCGGCTCACCCATAGAAACATTAGAATTAACTACGACATTACAACGACTTGCAAAGGAATCCAATCAACAAGAGCCTCTTCTCATTAGTATTGATCAGGAAAATGGTATGGTAAGACGACTTGGTGAAGGAACGACCTCGTTTCCTGGTTCTATGTTGCTTGCAGCTACGAGAGATGAAAACCTTACATATGAAATTGGAAGAGCAACAGCAAGGGAGTTAAAGGCACTAGGTATAAACTGGAACCTAGCACCTGTTGTAGATATTAACAATAATCCAGATAATCCAGTCATTGGAGTTCGATCATTTGGAGAAACTGCAGAGGCAGTTAGTCTTTTCTCTAAAGCATCTATGAAGGGGATGCAGACGGAAGGGGTCATAACTACCCTAAAACATTTTCCTGGTCATGGAGATACACATGTTGATTCTCATTTAGCATTACCTGTTATAACTCATTCAGTAAAGGCCTTAGAGAACCTTGAACTTATTCCTTTTAAAGATTGTATCGAATCCGAGGCAGATACCGTTATGACAGCGCATGTCTATTTTCCAGCGCTTGAACCGGAAGAAAATAGACCGGCTACAATGTCCTATAAGGTAATTACTGAATTATTACGTAATAAACTTGGTTTTAAAGGAGTGGTTACTACAGATTGTTTAGAAATGAAGGCAATCTCTGACTCACCTGGAACCGCGTTGGGTGCTGTTGAAGCCATTAAGGCAGGAGTAGACCTTATCATGATTTCCCACGTTTCTTCATTACAAATAGAAGCGATTGAGGCAATTGTAGCTGCTGTTGAAAATGGTGATATTTCAGAACAAAGAATTGATGAATCCTATCATCGTGTACATATATTAAAAAATAAATATTTATCGTGGAATGATATTCCCCTAAATAGTGAAGAAATAAAAGTGTCAGATGTTGTTGGAAATAAACAACACCATCAATTAGCTGAAAATGCCTTAAAAAAAGGAATTACGATTGTAAAAAATAACGGCAATGTTATCCCGATTAAGGAAGGAAACAAAGTAGTGGTGATCTATCCAACAGCTTCTTACTTAACCTTAGTAGAAGAAGAAGGATATTCTAAAAACGAGTTAGGGATGATTGTTCGAGATATGGATCCTCATGCTACTATAATTCCTATATCTAATGATCCTAGTATGGTTGAAATAGACCAGTTAATAGGAAAGGTAACTGAATTCGATACGATATTAGTAGGGACACTATCTGCACGAACATCTGATGGTCAAACCGCTTTGTTACATCAATTAATGAAAACAGGGAAATCTCTCATTGTTCTTGCGATGAGAAATCCTTATGATTTAGCAATCGCACATGATGCACAGGCATTTATTACAACGTATGAGTTTACCGCAAATGCTCTAAACATGGCTGTGAAAGCAATCTATGGAAAAGAAATAGTTAGTGGGACGTTGCCTATTACAATCAGTTAAATAAAACAACTATGATACGATTGGAGGGAGTCCATTGGGTGTTGAGGCAGAAAAAAACTTATATTGTGAAACTTGCAAAGAAGAAACCACTCACCAAGCTTATGAGAATGCTTTAGAAATTGAATTCCGGTGTACAAAGTGTAATAAAAAAACAGAAATTGTTAAGAACTTTTTCTAACAGTTAAGAAGTAACTATATCCTCAAGTAAATGAGGGCATAGTTACTTCTTTTTGGACCTATGGCTAATTTCACTATTTATCTAGGTTAAAGTAGAGTCTCCTTAGGGTTGATGTATCATATACCTCTAATTTTTTTAGACCTTTAGGATGTCTATTCACTCCTGCAGCTTTAAGTTGTTGCACAAACCACCCCTTTGAACCTGTATACGTCATCATAATTCCCCTTTCTTTCTGTAGTGGAATTATATACATATGTGATTGTAGCTTATGATATGAATGAAAGTACTGTTAGATTCCATGAGAATCGAACAAGTGTTCAATGCTTTGAGCAATAAATTTTATTTAAACAATATCCCTTGATACTATAAAAGGAGACTTCAAAAGTGAAAGGATCATATAATCATGACAAACATTCAAATACCTGTCTCTGCCTTGAATTTAGCACCTATTAGACAGGGGCAATCCCCTGCCCAAGCCATTCAGTCAATGGTAGATTTGGCACAAGCAGTAGAGGAAATGGGTTATGAGCGATACTGGATTGCAGAGCACCATAATACTCCGACTCTTGTGAGCTCGGCTACATCCATTTTAATCAAACATACGCTAGAACATACGAATTCTATCCGGGTCGGATCTGGGGGCATTATGCTTCCAAACCATTCACCGTTAGTTGTTGCCGAACAATTTGGTACAATGGCTACAATTTATCCCAATAGAGTAGAGCTCGGACTAGGGCGAGCTCCTGGTACTGATATGATGACAGCAAGTGCCCTTAGACGATCACAAAAGGATTCAGTTTATACGTTTCCGGATGATGTTCAGTCTTTGCTAACTTATTTTGGTTCTGAGGAGAAGCAAGGTTATGTAAAAGCACACCCTGGGGTTGGAACTCAAGTATCGATTTATATACTTGGTTCTTCTACTGATTCTGCCTACTTGGCGGCAAGCTTAGGACTTCCTTATGCTTTTGCCTCACACTTTGCACCTACACATATGGAGGAAGCCATTAGAATATATAGACGTAGATTTCAGCCTTCACAATATCTTGATCAACCTTATATGATGGTATGTTTAAACGTGATCGCAGCAGAGAGTGATGCAGAAGCAGAACTATTATCTACTTCTATGCAACAGTTCTTTGTAAATGTTGTCCGTGGTACACAAAATCCCTTACAGCCACCTGTAAATCATATGGATGAGTTGTGGAGTCCAGCAGAAAAAGAAATGTCGTCTAAGATGACAAGTGTGACACTAAAAGGTAGTAAGGATACTATAAGACAGCAGCTTACACGCTTTCAGAACCTATACAACGTAGATGAAATCATGGCTGTTTCTTATATCTTTGATGAAGATCAACAGAAACGCTCCTATAAGATACTTAAAGAAGTGGTTAATGGAGAATAGGATCAAAAGAACACAGCACTTCGCTGTGTTCTTTTGATTATTGATTATATAAAAGAAAAGGGGGACTTGTTAAAATAAACAGGTCCAAACCTCCTATTTTTCGACAAATTTCAAGACTAATTATTCCCAATGTACCTGACTAAAGAAGGGTTTTCCTCATTTTCGCCCAATTTTCGTTCTATTGTTTGTATAATTAGAGCTTGAACAATGATTGTAGGAGGATTATCTGATGATGGAATGGGCGTTAGGTTTATTAGTTGGGACAGCAGCATTGTTGCTCATTTTTTCTTTTATGCAAAATCGACATGTAGCTAAATCTGAGCAACGAAAATTAGATACGATGTATTTAGGTATGATGGAGGAAATAAACAAACTCCAAAATCAAGTAAAAAATATTGAGATAGATGCTGAAATTACCGCTTCTGAAGTAGGAATTACACCTCAGGAACGTCAGCTTTTACGTGAATTGCTAGACTTGTATAAGCGCGGTTACTCAATGGAGAGCATTGCTACGAAAATTCAAGTTAACGAGGATGAACTCCAACAGTTACTTGCTCCTTACATAACTGCTGGTAATGAAAGGAGTAAAGTCGCTAATGAACACTAATCAAAAGAGTAGCTTTGCAGCTGGACTTTTAGTTGCCACTGTTATTTGCGGTTCTATTTATTTTCTGGAGCCAAATCAGGTTTCATCCGTTCCAACGATTGAATCGCCTTCAGAGGCAGAGATTAAAGAGTCGTTAACAACAGCGGGTTACGTGATCTTAACTGAGCAAGAGTGGGAAGAACAACTTGCGATTGTAGAGGCTGCTGAGGTAGAGGAAGAAGACCCTGAAGTAACAGAATCATCTACAGATACTTCTAATACAGGTGCTGAACAAGAAGCTGTTGCTTCTCTAACGATCTTGAATGTTGCATCTGGAATGACAAGTTTTGATGTAGGTAAAGTACTTGTTACGGTGGGCATTACCGATAGCGCCATGTCTTTTGTTCAGGAAGTAGAGAAACGAGGAGTTTCTAACAGATTACGTCCAGGTACGTATGAAATTAGTAGTGATATGACTGTAGATCAAGTAATTTCAATTGTATTTAAATAGCACCATTAAGACATCCTGAGACTAGGATGTCTTTTTACTATATAGTAAAATATAATTATTGATCTACGAGGATCTTAAGAGTAATCATTTATCTCTAAATTAATTCATCTAAGCTTGAAAGGAACATTAGCTATATGACATTTCTTGAAAAAATAAGACCCCATTTAGTATCAGATGACATATTAGTACAAGAAACAGTACTACATGCTTTAAATGAGTACCCAAACGTACCAGAAGAGTGGACTGTTGAGCTACTGAAGGAAGCACTCCGAAATAAAGAGAAGCAATCTTCTATTTTGATTTATATTGAAAATCAAGTGATTAATGAAGAAGGTTTATTGGTATTATTAGAAATAATTTCAACCATGGACAAGAGCAGTAGACACATAGCACTACGACTCTTAGAAAATATCAAACCACAGCTTGCTTTTACCTATAAAAATGACCTAAGTAAGTACCTGTCTGAAGACATGTTTACTCTATATAGTTTACTGCAAAACGGTGAAAAGGATCATGTATTAACAGAGTATAGAAATACACTGAAGTTGCTAGAAAATGAAAATCCTTATAAAACAAACTTGCTTTTTAATGCTAAGATGCTTGCGGAAAAGATTGTTGAGAAAGAGTGGATTACAGAAACAGAAATTTCGTCTATACTCAATCGTGAGCTTAATGAAGACTGGGTTTCCTTTGAAGGGATTTTTACCATATATATGATTGGGTTGTATAAGTTCGAAGCATTTATCCCTGTCATTACAAAGCTTTTATCACGAGATGAGGATACGTTATTAGAATATGTAGCAAATGCACTCATTCAGTTTCAATCCGATAAGGTTATAAAGGAAGTAGCACCATATCTATTAGATGAAGATACTGTGATTCTTGCTTCATCCGTTGCTGCTGCTATTAAGACAGACTATGCGGTGGAGGCTTTAAGAGGCGCCTATCAAGAGACAGAAGAAATTGCTTCTCAGGATTTGCTGATCGAAGCATTATGTCATCAACTGTCAACTAAAGCACTACCTGAGATTTCTGGACACATGAAACATGAATACCATTCAAGCCTTGTTGATATAGAGCAGGTTGTGTATGGATTCTATAAGATCGTCGGTGAGGACCATCCTCAACTGGATGATTGGAAACACCTAGCACTATATGGCGAGATGGATGATCAAGAGAGCGAAGAGACTAAACTTCCAATAAAAGTGGAAAACAAAGTGGGGCGAAATGACCCGTGTCCTTGTGAAAGTGGAAAGAAATATAAAAAATGCTGTGGGTGATAGGGGTAATAGAGGTAGGGGATACCTCTACCTTTTTTACCTATATCCTCAACATACTTATATAAGAAATAGTACGAATGTTTGTTCTGTTAAATAGTTTAAATATGGTATGATAGAATTACAACTACATACATGCAGGTAGACTGTTAACCACTTCCCGACAGAAGGGAGGTGGAAAAATGACGATTTATGAAGCATTAACAATTTCTCTACAATCTAATTTAGTCTTGCTAGGGATTATTACCATAGTCGTTATGCTGTTCGTCACAAATAAAAAGAAGTAACCGTCTCACCTCTACCAGGAGAAAAAGACAGTTACTTCTTTTTAGGTACATCTTACTCTTTGGTTAACCGCCTAAAGCGGTTGTAGTTGTTAGATCAGGTGTTACAGCACCTAATCTCTTTTAATATATGTCAATTATATATAATTATTTTATGTTAATCAATCTTTTGCTATTTCATGACTAACTAGTATTAGTAAAGCACCTAATCTTTCCGAAGTTACTAGTTCATTTGTAAAACAACATACAAAATAAAGGAGTATAAGCTTTTATGTTGAAAACCTAAATAAACAGATACATTTTTGGTTCCATAAAGAAAATTCTAAAAATAATAGCGAGGGATTCAAATTGAAATGGGAAGATTCATACATTGGAAAACTAAGAGGAGTTGCAGGGTCCCAGAAGTTAATTGTTCCTTCCGTTAGGGCTATTATTGAGAATGAAAGCGGAAAGGTCTTGTTCGTTAAACGATTTGAGAAAGAAAAATGGGGTATGCCCGCAGGTTCTATCGAATTAGGAGAATCCATATATGAATGCTTATGTAGAGAAGTGAAAGAGGAAACCGGACTAGATGTTATAACTGCCAATGTAATTGCATGTTATACTCATCCAAAATACGGCACGAAGAATGAATTTAATGATGAGTATCAATTATTTGAACTCCTATTTTGGGTAAACAAATGGGAAGGTACGGTAAAGCAAAATACAAACGAAACAATCTCTGCCAGTTTTTTTAGTAAGTCGCATCTCCCTAATGGAACTAATGAATTTTGGACGTCTTTTCACAAAGAGGTATTAGATGATTTAGCACTCTATAAAACAAATGGTCAATTGATCTTAAAATAACCCTTAGAGGAGTAAAAAAATGAGAAGAATGATTTTCCTATTGTTGGCATGTTTCTTTTTAACTACTTCCTCAACTAGTGCCTTAGAATGGGCCTATGGGTTTGTTGTACATAACGGCAAGGTATATGAAGTAAAGGAGGAAGAAACCCTCTCACAAGAAGAGATTGGAGATTTGATTGGAAAAGTAGAAACCAAAGCAGATGAGTATAGTGGAGATTATCACGGAAATGCCTCCAATTTTTACGAGATCGGAACACTTTATTATAAAATTGCTGAAGTGTCCATAAGCGAAGCTATTGCTGTGGAAACAAAACCGAACTATTATGTAAAAGCAGTTTATGTGCATGATGCGCCATTTCATATAACAAATATCTTATTCAGTGTTTATACTTGGATTCTCATTATGATCGTGATTCTTTTCCTTGGGATTATTGTATATAAATCTAAACAATCATAAGTTATGGAAGGGGAGAACATTTTATTGATTATATTTTATTTTATTTCCTTATACGTAACACCGATATTGGCAATCATTTTTTGTATAAATCTTGTTGAGATTATTAAGAAGATAAAGAAGGATCAACCTACTGCTAAAAACACTTTCTGGCTGACTTTCTCATTTCTACTGATTGTCTGGAGTATCGCCGTTACATCTTCAATTGGTCAGTAGAAAGCTATTAAAGTAGAGTAATAAAACGAGTTTGATAGGTTTTCAAAAAGATTAATAAGAAAAACAACATATTGTTATGGAATAAAAAATCCTTGACTATTGAAATTTTATATCATAAAATTTTGAAAAATCAAACTTTAGAACGTTGATAAAGGATTAGTATGCGGCCCTAGTTGTGACAGAGAGCGAAGTTTACCAGCTGAAAGATTTCGCCACAATTTAACCGCAGAACCTACCTTTTGAGTCCTATGAAAACATAGTCGGTATTCCTGACGTTACCAGGCAAGAGTGGGATGTATATGACATCCAAATTTGGTGGTACCACGGAAGCAGTGCCCTTTCGTCCTTATTGATAGGATGATTGGGCTTTTTTAGTTTAGAAAAAGGAGAGGGTTGTAGGATGGGGAAAAAGCGGATTGTTGTGAAAATAGGAAGTAGTTCCTTAACAAATGATGGTGGAGAAATTGATCAAAAGAAATTAGAAGATCATGTCTCTGCGATTGCTACACTTCGTAATGAAGGTCATGAGGTTTTATTGGTTTCATCCGGAGCCGTCGCTGCTGGGTTTAGAGGATTAGGATACCCAACTAGACCCACTACACTAAAAGGTAAACAAGCAGCAGCCGCAGTGGGGCAAGGACTATTAATGCGCAATTATTACGAGCAGCTTAATTTATTCGGAATACTTCCTGCGCAAGTTCTCTTGACCCGTTCAGACTTTTCTAACCGAGTTCGGTACCAAAATGCCTATTCTACATTAGTTGAACTTTTAGATAGAGGGATTTTACCAATTATAAACGAGAATGACACGGTGTCGGTTGAGGAGCTAACTTTCGGAGACAATGATATGCTTTCAGCACTCGTAAGTGGGCTTGTCCATGCAGATGAGCTTATCATCTTAACAGATATTAATGGAATATATGATTGTAATCCAAGAACCAATCCTTTCGCTAAACGTTGGGATCACCTTGATGACATTAAAGAAGAAATATTGATAGCCGCAGAAGGATCGGGTTCCAAAGTTGGCACTGGTGGAATGAGGTCCAAAATCCTTGCCGCTAAAACAGCTTTAACTTTAGGGGTACCAAGCTTTGTTGGACAGGGAATCGGTCCCTTAAAATTGTCGACCATACTAGCTGGAAATGGTGATGGAACCTATATAGTAAGTCAACAGCTTTATTCAATAAATACTAAGCGTCAGTGGATTGCCTTTCATTCGGAAGTGGCCGGAAGAATTTTTATTGACCCGGGAGCTGAGGATGCACTGTTGTTTAATGGTAAGAGTCTTTTATCTGCAGGTGTGTACGGTGTTGAAGGGAACTTTCAAAAGGGTGATGTGGTAGAGGTATTTGGTTCAGGTTCTATGTTAGGTAAAGGAGAAGTTTCATGTTCTTCTGAGGAAATAAAGGTCTCCATAGCAAACCGTGGAATAGATAGAAAAAAATTTGGAGAAATCATCCACCGAGATAAATGGGTCAAAATCTAATTTAAGATGAATTGTTCTGAGTAAAATTTCATAAAAGGTTATGCTGCTTAGCAGGTAGTTACGCACTTGTTTAAGACAAATTAGATTATAGAAATTATACTAGGGATTGGATGGAGTGCTACTTACCTTGGAGTGATTATATTCCTTCATTTCCACAGAGGGATACGGGAGTACTTTATCGAAATTTATAACAAGAGTATTAGGCAGCATAAAATTAGGAGGAGGCTATTTTTAATTGAAAACAACATTACATTCTTTTATCGAGACAATAGAAATAGATTTAATAAAAAAAAGAAGAGAACTTCATGAATATCCAGAACTAGGGTTCACTGAATATGTCACAACTTATAAGGTTGGAAGTGAATTAGAAAAATTAGGTTTTACACTATCTATTGGCAAGGATTCACTTGTTGGTCATTCGCGATTAGGCATGCCCTCAGAGGCATACCTAAAGGAAAATGAAAATAGAGCTCGTGATATGGGTGTTCCAGAGGAATGGATGCAGAAAATGATAGGCGGTCATACTGGTCTTGTTGCACAACTTGATACTGGTAAACCAGGAAAACATATCGCAATGCGGTTTGACATCGATGCGCTCCCAATTTTTGAAGCTAGTGATCAACAACACTTTCCATACAAAGAAGGTTTTCAGTCAAAAAGAGAGGGAGTCATGCATTCATGTGGTCATGATGGACATGCGGTAATTGGTATTGGTGTCGCTATGTTTCTTGATCAATTTAAGGACTTGTTATCTGGACGTTTTACACTTTTATTTCAGCCAGCTGAAGAGGGTGGAAGAGGTGCAAAGCCGATGGTTGAAAAAGGCTGGTTGGATGATGTCGATTATTTTTTAAGCGGCCATATTGGTATTCATTCTCTGCCGGTAGGAAATATTGCAGCAACAACAACTAAATTCCTTGCTAGTACTAAATATAATGTGGTTTATAAAGGGAAATCTGCACATGCTGGTCTTGAACCAAACGAGGGAAGAAATGCTTTGTTAGCTGCATCTTCGGCTAGTCTTCATTTAAACGGAATAACCCGTCATGCAGATGGTGCAACCCGTGTAAATGTTGGAAAACTTGAAGCTGGGACAGGTCGTAATATTATTGCTGATTATGCGAGACTGGAAATCGAAACTCGTGGAGAGACAACCGCATTAAGTGATTATATGAGGGAAGAAGCCCTACGCATACTGAAAACAACTCCAATTCTTTATGACGTAAAAGAGGAGATCGAAATAGTTGGGTTTGCTCCTAGCGCTGAGTGTAATCAAGATTGGATCAACATGATTGAATCGGCTTGTAGCAATAGTGAACGAATCACAAATGTGATACCAGTTCTACCACTTGGTGCCTCTGAAGATGTCACATTTATGCTTGAGCATGTGCAGAAAATGGGAGGGCTTTCTACGTATCTAGTATTCGCGTCTCCACTTCCAGCAGGTCATCATCATCCAAGCTTTGATTTTGATGAAAAAGTATTAGCAACGGCCGTAGATGCACTAGCAAGAATCATTTTAGAAATAGCAAATAGAGATTGAAACAAAGGGTAGGTCCTTATTTATCTGAAAATTAAGTATTCACCAACCCTTATCGAGTGGTAAAATAAAATTATAACTAGCTATATAGTGGTCAGCAGTAGATTCACTTAGAAATGCACCAAAGGAATAATGTAATCCTTTGGTTTTTTTGTAAAGAATTTAATTATCTGTATTTTTATAATTGTCTAAAAGTAACTTAATTATCTTGGTTATTACATCATCAAATTTTTAAGAGGAGGCAATGAAATGGTAAAGGTAAATGGAATCGCTGAATCACTTCAAAAGATTGTAGAGATGGTAAGTAAAGAAAATCTTATGGAGTATACAAGCAAGGTATCAAGTGAAGTCCGCTTGTCCGGAACATCTGAGGAGCTAAGAGCATTTCGCTATGTAAAAGAGACATTGGAGAGTTTTGGAGTATCTACTAATTTACAGCATAATGATGCCTATATAAGCCTGCCAATTAGTGCCTCTTTAAAAGTGAATAGTCAACCAGTATCCTGTATTACACACTCAATGGCTGCAAGTACTCCAAAAGATGGACTTCAAGGGGAAATTATGTATGTTGGAAAAGGGACAGATGAAGACTATGAGAATTTACATATAGATAACAAGGTCGTTATATTAGATGGACTCGCTGTGCCAGGTGCTGTAAAAAAGGCACAGGATTTCGGAGCAATTGCTGCTATTTTCATTAACGCAGAATACACTCACGAAATGATTGTTTCACCTGTATGGGGAAACCCAACCCCAGAAACAATCTCATTATTACCGAATATTCCTGTTGTTTCAGTAAACTATCATGATGGACTTATGATCAAGAAAAACCTACAAAAAGGTAGTAGTAGTAACCTTCATGCATGGATTAAAACAGAGGTTGATACAGGTTGGAGAAAAATCCCGACACTCACAGCAGAGATTAAGGGAAGCACTGACTCCGAACACTATGTATTGTTTAGTGGTCATATTGATTCATGGCATTACGGGGCAATGGATAATGGTTCTGCAAATGCAACGATGATTGAGATTGCTAGAATCCTGTCACACTATAAAACTGATTTAAGAAGAAGCCTTCGTTTTGCCTTTTGGTCTGGACACTCTCATGGACGTTACGCTGGCTCCACCTTATACTGTGATGCCAACTGGGAGGATCTACATGATCACTGTGTTCTTCATATTAATGTTGATTCCGTTGGTGCCAAGGATGCGGTTGTATTAAGTGAAGCTAATTGTATGGCAGAAACAAAGGAGCTTGGCGGTAGAATCGTTGAAGAGTTTACCGGACAGACCTTTTATGGTACCCGTTTTGGTCGTGCTGGTGATCAATCCTTCTTAGGCGCTGGAATCCCATCGCTGTTTATGGGGCTTTCAGAGCAAGAGTTAACTAATACGCCTGCTACAGAAGCGTTTGCCCAGTTATTTGGTGGAGGGCGTGCAGGTGGCTTTGGCTGGTGGTGGCATACAACGGAAGATACGATTGATAAAATTGATCCAGACAACCTTGAAAGAGATTGTAAGATTTATGCTGCCGTGGTGGCTAAAGCTTGTACTGATGATGTGATCCCCATTAACCAATTAGCAGCTGTTGATGAGTTAAGGGAAGCTTTATTAAACTATCAAAAGATTTCAATCAATAAGTTAGATCTAAGCGTTTCAGTTAAAAGAATTGAAGAGTTAAAAAATCTTACTTCAAAATTACAAGATGCAACGGTAATGTCCCTCTCAGATGAATGTATAACGCTAGTAAACCTAGGCCTACTCAAGTTATCTAGGATATTAGTTCCGTTAAATTATGTCCAAGGAGATCTATTTCATCACGACCCTGCTATGAAACAATTTATTATTCCCGCTCTAGCAGATATCGAGAAGCTCGCATCTTGCCAAGAGGGTGATGAAGAATACTATATGTTAAAAACCAAATTATTTCGTCAAACTAATAAAGTAAACTACATGCTAAAACAAGCTATTCTTACGGTAGAGGATGTATTAGATAAGCTTAGTAGTTAAAAAGGTTAGGCGAGATTTAATTCAGTAGTAGATAAGGTTGGAGTGCTAGCACTCCACTCACAATAACCTAAACACCAACCTAAACACCCTAAATTCCTTTTAATGCTAAAGCCGATCGAAGTTATATCCACCAATCAAGAAACAAAACGTCCTGGCACGATACTTGCTTATTAATAAACTGAGATCTACATAAGAGAGGGGAAATAAAATGCCAACAGTCATGAATAATGAAATTGAAAAACTATTATTAGATGAGATTAGTTTGGATGTCCCAAAAGCAGTTCTTGAAAGATTTAGTACGTTAATACGTGAATCAGGTAGTGAAGATGAACGAATAGCCGCAGATTTTTTGGCTAGCTATCTTGAGGAATGGGGAGTACCTTATAAAGTACATCGTCCTGAATTATATCTTAGTGTTCCAAAGCGAGCATACTTAAAGGTTACTAGTCCAGTAGAAAAAGAATATCGTGTAAAAACACCTTCCTTTTCAATCGCAACGGGAGACCAAGCATTAAACGGGGAGCTTGTATATATTTCAACGGGATATGCAAAAGGAATTAATGACATTTTTGGAACAAAAGTAGAAGACAATGTTGGAGATCTTAATGGGAAGATTGTATTAACAGAAGGCTTCCCAATGCCAGGTAAGGTACAGGAATTTACCGAAATGGGTGTAACGGCGATGATGTTTATTAGCCCTGGTAAAAACATTCATGAAGGAATATGTACAACCATTTGGGGTGCACCAGATCTAGATAATATAAACGATGAACCTAAAATTCCCGTCTTAGCCATCAATAAATCAGATGGTGAAGAGTTAAAGGTATTATCTCAAAGTGGAAAAGTAGAAATTGAATTTAAAACATTCCTCGAAAAGGATTGGATGGAATGCCCTATTATTGATATTTTCATTGAGGGGACAGAAGAGCCTGAGAAATATGTATTGCTTCATGGTCACTTAGATTCCTGGCATGAAGGCATTGGTGATAATGCTACAGGAGACGCGACTTTACTAGAAATGGCAAGAATCCTCCATAAACACCGCAATCATTTAAAACGGAGTGTTCGAATTGCCGTCTGGACGGGGCATTCTACTGGCCGTTATGGTGGTTCTACTTGGTTTGTTGATCAATTTGGCTTAGATTTAGATAAGAATTGTGTCGCTCAAGTAAACTGTGATTCGCCAGGTTGTGTAGATGCGACATCCTATGAATATATGATGTGGATGAGTGAGGCAGATGAGTTTTGTAAAGATGTTATAACTGATGCAGTAGGTCAACCTTCAAAGGGAACAAGACCACTTCGCGCCGGCGATTATTCATTTAATAATATCGGGATCACCTCTTTCTTTATGCTTTCTTCTAGCATGCCAGAAGAGCTTTTAAAAGAGAAAGGCTATTATCCAGTGGGCGGTTGCGGCGCAAACATTGAGTGGCATACAGAGGAAGATCTTATGCATGTTGCTGATCTGTCAATCTTAGAAAAAGATATCAAAATTTATGTTACGGCAATTCTACGTGCTGTTAATGCACCCATTCACCCATTTAATTTTGTGAATACAGCTAATGAATTTGAGGCTACTATAAAATCTTATCAAGAACAGGCAGGATCTAATTTTGACTTTACCCCTGCACTTAATGAAGTGAAAGCTTTACGAGAGGATTTAGTCTCTTTTTACCAAGAAATTAAAGAAATGAAAGACCTACCAATGACTCATCCACAAGTGAAAAAGGTTAATACTATCATTGAAAAGTTAGCTAGAATTCTTGTAACCATTAACTTTACGAGAAAAGGTAAATTCCGTCATGATTCAGCACTAAATGTCCCACCACTTCCTGATATTGCACCTGCAGTAAACTTTGCGCAATTAAAAGAAGGTACTCACGAATATAAGGTACTCAAAACTCACTTAATGCGTGGACAAAACCGTGTTGTATGGGCATTACAGCAAGCAAGAGAATTATTATAGATTTATAAAATAGTAGAAGTGTCAGTTCTTCTAAAACTGGCACTTCTATTTCTTCATTCATTAATGGTCCTACTATCTTTCTTTGGGTACCCAAGATATTTACCGGAACAATAAAATCTTGATGGGAGGGAAACTTTTTTGTCGATACCTAAGCTGTTATTAGTGACACATGATCATCGGACATTTGAAATGTTTCAGGACCAAATTAAAGATTTTTATAAAGAAAAAATTATGATAGTTAAAGAGGAAGATCTTAATAAAGGTGAAGATATTGATTTAATACTAGTATCTTCCAGTCAACTAAAATACGAAAAGAATTATCCCTCAGGCCAAGTAATCATTGCAAGAAGAGCTATTGATCCAGGTATAGTGGAAAAACTTGTTGCTCTTCCACCTAATACAGAATGTTTAGTGGTAAATAATATCCCTGATTCTACTTATGATTCTATACGTTTTCTAGAAAATCTTGGGCTAAATCTAAGATTTTATCCTTATTATCCAGGAATCGACTCTTATAAAAAGACTAAAGTTGCCATTATCCCTAAAGCTACGGAAATAGTGCCAGAAGGAATCCAACAGATTATAGATATACACGTTCGTCCTCTTGATCTATCTACTTTAATTGAAATTGGTAGTCGATTACATATCAATTTGGACGAGGCACATCTCTTTTCAGCTAAATACATTAAAGAAATTATTCATTTAACCAGAAGTCTCACAGGTTTATTGAATGATGTAAATAAGCTAAATCATGAACTAGACGCAATTTTAAATACGGTTCACGATGGAATTATTGCTACAGATGGTGAGAGGAATATCATAAAAATAAACAAGGCTGCTAACAAAATATTAGGAGTTAATATAACTGAATTAGATATGATTGGAAAGAAAATCGATCATATTTTCCCAAAGCTTGTGTTACAAAATACAAATGAAGAATTAACACAGAGTAATAAATTGATTTCTGTGAATGAAAAAAAGTTAGTTGTGAACAAAACCTCTATTATTAAGGATGATCAAAACATTGGAGATGTTACTGCCTTTCAGGACGTAACACGTATTCAACATCTAGAACAGGACATCAGGAAGCAAATTCAAAAGAAGGGCTTCTCTTCGCGATATAGCACAGAGGATATCATTGGAAACAGCAAGAAAATAAAAGAAACCATTCGGATTATGGACAAAATCGGAAAAACAGACAGAACTGTGTTAATTCTTGGTGAGAATGGAACAGGAAAAGAGTTGTTTGCTCATTCGATTCATAATCTATCCATTAGAAAAAATGGCCCGTTTATTCCAGTTAATTTTGCAGGACTACCTGAATCCCTAGCCGAGAGTGAGCTATTTGGATATGAGGAAGGTACTTTTACAGGGGGAAATCGGGGTGGGAAACAAGGTTTATTTGAGATGGCCCATAATGGGACAATCTTTTTGGATGAAATAGGAGACGCTTCATTAAACCTCCAAATTTTATTACTTCGGGTGTTACAGGAACAACAGGTTATGCGAGTTGGGGGACGCGGGATTATACCTGTCAATGTCAGAGTAATAGCCGCGACGAATAAGGATTTAAAACGCTTAGTAGAAGAGGGAAAGTTCCGTGAAGATTTATACTATAGACTCTTTGTCTTACCATTACGAATACCTTCATTGAGAGAACGAGCAGAAGACATCCCAGTTCTCATTCACACATTCCTAAAGGATTATTCATCTTCCGTTCCTCAAATTGATGACGAGGTGATGAAAATACTACTAAACTATAAATGGCCTGGCAATATTCGTGAGCTTTTAAGTGTCATCCAATATATGACGATTGTTATGGAAGGCAAAACCATTACCGTCAATGATTTGCCAGAGCAATTCAAACAAACTAAAGATGCTAATAAAGTAGATCGCACCGACCTGATTTCAAAACTAAAATTAGAAGGGGAAATAGAAGAGTTTTATTATATTTTAAAATGTCTATATGAAGCTAAACAACAAAGAATAAATATTGGTAGAGGTAAAATAGTTGAATTTACCCAACACTATGAATGCCATTTGTCAGAGCAGCAGGTAAGACGTAGAATGGAGATTCTAAAAAACTTAGAGTTAATTCATTCAGGAAATAAGGGTCAAGGTAGCAAAATCACTGATTATGGTATATCTGTTCTTAACTTAATCAAACATTCCATGTTTAAAGTAAACTCCCTGAACTAGGTTCAAGTAGGTTAACCCTATTTGAACCTAGTTTTATGTAAAGTAATAGAAACTGAGCCCAATAAAGCCATATTTAATAGTACATGAGATGTTTTCTAGTTTTGGCATATATTTTGCTTGTTGTTTATTAGGGATATAAAGGAGTGATGCAATTGGATTTAGAACTAAGGTTATTACAGATTATGAATCAGGTTGTAAATGTTAGAGATTACGAAGATAAAGTAATAAAGAAAGAAATAATGGACCAACTATTAAAAGCATTTTCATTAGGGCCTTCCCTTGCAAATATTCAACCATGGGAACTTATTGTTTTAAACAATCCTATAGAAAAGCAAAAGGCTGTCCATGCTAGTCTTGATCCTTTCTTAACGAAGGGAAGTTTTGGTGCACAGCAATGGATTCAGCAAGCACCATTTGTCATGGTTGCTTGTATAGAGAAGAGAAGAGCACTAGCTAGATTGGGTGATGAAGGAGAAGTTTTTTCAATACAAGATCTATTCTCCGCTTTACAAAACTTCCGAGTTCTCGCAACCTTTAATGGCTTGAGCACATCAGTTGTAAGAGAATTTGATCAGAAGCAATTAAAAGAAAACTTGGATTTACCATGGTATGTTGAACCCCACGCTATTGTAACAGCAGGCTACAGTGATGTTATCCTGGAAATCCCCCCTAGGTTTAGTGTTAGGGAGATTTTACATGGAGGTTGCTATGATGAGCAGGGAAAATGAACAGTTATTTTTTGATGTGATTGAAAGACGAGCGAGTGTTCGCTCCTTTAAACAGAAGGAAATTCCTGAAACTTATATTAAGAGATTATTAGAAACAGCCATCTCTGCTCCTTCGAGTGGCAATATGCAACCATGGGAATTCATTATTATTAAAAAAGAAAACCAAAAACATGAATTGGTTAAATGCACTTATTTTGGATACTTTTCAAAAGGAGAAAATTATCAAACATGGATTGCGTATGCTGGATTAATCATAGTTGTCTGCGCCAACTTAAAAAGAACCTGTGCCAGGTACGGGGTGGACGGGAAGGAATGGGCCCCCATTGACGTTGCCGCGGCCACTGAAAATATATTGCTGGCTGCAACTAGCTTAGGGTTAGCAGGTTGCTGGGTCGGTGGATTTGACGAACAAAAATTAAAAGAGTACTTAAATATTCCTTCATATGTTAAACCAATTGGAATGGTTCCAATTGGTTTCCCGAAAGGAACAACAACTAGAAAATATAGAATGGATTTAAAGTGGCTTACGCATGATGGTGTGTACAATCAGCCTTATTTTAAAGAGTAGAGGAGAGGTATGATGAATGATACAAAAGATCTCGAGGAAACGTTGATAGCAGAAATAGAAATGAACACGGCTGCTTGTGTTCTCGCAAAATTTAGTGGACTTGTTAGAGAATCTGGTAGTGAGGATGAAAAATTAGCATCACTGTATTTGGAAAGCTTCTTAAAGAAGTGGGAGGTCCCTTATAAGGTTCATGAACCTAAGCTTTATTTAAGTGTTCCAAGAAGTGCATCAATTGTCATGCACGAGCCCGAAATGAAACAGTTTAAGGCAAAATCTCCTTCAGCCTCATATTCAACAGGAGAAACAAGTCGTAAAGGTGAACTTGTTTATTTACAATCAGATGTTAATCTCAATGATAAATATGATCCAATGGCTAAGCATGATTTAGGTCATATAAAAGGCAAGATTGTTTTAATGGATGGCTACCCGGTTTCAGGTAAGGTTAAAGAATTCGGTGATGCGGGTGCAGTCGGTGCTGTATTTATAAGTCCTGGAGAATATATTCATGAAGGAACGTGCTCTGCGATTTGGGGTTCTCCTGATCTCGATAGTATAGATGAAGAACCACAGATTCCAGTTCTTGCAATCTCCTATACTGATGGTGAATATTTTAAAGAATTAACTTGTAATAAGAAGGTAGTCTTAGAGATTCAAACAGAGCTTGATAAAGGCTGGTTTACTTGTCCACTGCTCGATATTTTTATTGAAGGATCAGAAGAACCTGATAAATATTTGCTCCTCCACGGTCACTTAGATTCATGGCATGTTGGAATTGGAGATAATGCTACTGGTGCTGCTGCATTAATGGAAATGACAAGACTTTTTTACAAAAACCGGAATATGATGAAACGAAGTATTCGTATTGCCATCTGGCCAGGTCATTCAACCGGTAGATACGCTGGTTCCACTTGGTTTGCGGACGAGTTTGGATTAGATCTGGATGAAAACTGTTTTGCTCAGGTTAATTGTGATTCCCCTGGATGTCGATGGGCCACTTCCTATGAATCTATGAACTGGATGAGTGAAGTCGATGAGTTTTGTGTATCTGCGATTAGGGATGCTGTAGATCTTCCTGCTAAGGGTTCAAGACCACACCGTGCGGGTGATTATTCTTTCAATAATATCGGAATTACGTCGTTCTTCATGCTATCTTCTACGATGCCAGATGAATTGGTGAAAGAAAAGGGCTACTATCCAGTTGGGGGTTGTGGCGGAAACATACAGTGGCATAGTGAAGAAGACGAATTAGTAATTGCCGACTATAAAATTCTAAGAAATGATATTAAGGTGTATATCACTTCAATTATTCGAGCCGTTAATTCAACTGTTTATCCATTCAATTATGTTAAAACACTAGATGAAATCTTGGGGACTTTAGAAGCCTATCAAGCAGCTTCAAAAGGTCATATCTCACTTTACAAGGAGATTCATGAAGCTGAACATTTACGATCGGCATTACTAGATCTTTATCAAGATATTGAGGTTCTTAAAGATCAAACCATTAGAAGTGAAAAAGTGCAGATTGCCAACTCAAAACTATTGCAGCTGTCACGCCAATTGATAAAAATAAACTATTCCCGTCAAGGTGAATTCCGCCACGACCCCGCCTTAGATATACCACCGATTCCTGATCTTTCAGCAGCATTAGAGCTTAAAGAGCTAGATCAGAATTCTCATCGGTATAACGTCACATTAACCCACCTGAAACGGGGTTCGAATAGAGTATTATGGACATTACGTAATGCTAGAAAGTTACTCTCTAATTGAAACTTTATTATTCTTGAAGGAAAGTTCGAATAAAATGTAGATTCTGAAAAAAACGGATTGATTTACTCATTTTAGTTTCGTTTTCAATCAAAAAGTAAGGGTTATCGCCGAAAATTAAATTTAATCAACTAAACCTTAAGGTAAATCAACGGAATTATTAATTTTATCAACGAAAAATAGGCATTTATCAACGATTTACCTTTTTCTCACAAAAAATATATTGATGACAAATGTTTCGAAAGGAGCTAGACAATGGTAATAAATCAATTAGAAAAACAATTGTCTGATGAGATTTCTACTGAAAATCTAAAATCTGTGCTAAACAGGTTCAGCACGTTAGTAAGGGAATCAGGAAGTGAGGATGAACGAATAGCTTTCCGATTTTTACAGAATCAATTAGAAGAGTGGAAAATACCCTACACGCTACATAAACCAAAGCTTTATATTAGCATTCCTAAACAGGCAGAAATAAAGCTACTTGCACCTCATGAAGGTGTAATCAAGGCTAAGACACCTTCGTTTTCTGTATCTACCGGTTCAGAGTTGAAGAGTGGGGAGATTGTCTACGTACCCACTCATCAAGCTAAATCAATGAACGATATTTTTGGAGTTATTAAAACGAACCAAATTGAGCAGGATTTATCCGGTAAAATCGTCTTAACAGAAGGATTTCCTATGCCAGGTAAGTTGCCTTATTTTACAGAGCTTGGTGCAATCGGAGCCATATTTATCAGTCCTGGTCACAATATTCATGATGGCATTTGTACACCGATATGGGGAGCACCAGATCTTGACAATATGAATAACGAGCCGAAGATTCCTGTCCTAGCGATTAACCAAGAGGATGGTAAACACTTGCAAACTCTATTAAAAGATCAGCAGGTTAACTTACAGTTTCGAACACAGCTTGATAAGGGCTGGATCGAATGCCCACTAATCGATATTATGATTCAAGGTACAGAAGAACCTGAAAAATACCTTTTATTACATGGTCATGTAGATTCCTGGAGTGTTGGTATAGGAGACAATGCGACAGGTGATGCGGCATTGCTAGAAATGGCAAGACTTCTTCATAATCATAGGAATCAGCTTAGGAGAAGTGTTCGGATCGCATTATGGCCAGGGCATTCAACCGGTAGATACGCAGGATCAACTTGGTTCGCTGATCAATTTGGGATCTCATTGGAAAAGAATTGCATTGCCCAGGTAAATTGTGATTCACCCGGCTGTCGATGGGCCACCTCTTATCAATATTTAGAATGGATGAGCGAGGCAAACGAGTTTTGTGTAGAAACCATTAAGGAATCCATTGGTGAGGAAGCAAAAGGAGTTCGACCACTGCGCTCAGGTGATTACTCTTTTGATAACATTGGGATTACATCGTTTTTAATGCTTTCATCTTCCATGCCTGAAGAATTAGCTGATGAAAAAGGGTATTATCCAGTGGGTGGCTGCGGAGGAAACATTGCTTGGCACACTGAAGATGATGTGATGGAAATAGCAGATATAGATATTCTTAAAAAGGATATCACCATGTATTTAGCTGCCGTAACTCGGGTAGTTAATGCGAAGCTTCTTCCATTTAAATTTACCGATACGGTTACAGAATTTATTGAAACAATAAAACAATATCAAGGATTTGCTGGAACGGATTTTGACTTCTCTGAGATGTTAGATGAAGCAACCAGACTTCAAGAGGATCTTCAGCTTTTTTATCAAAGGGCTTCACTAGCAAATGAATTTACAGAATTTAATGAAAAAATAGTAATATTAGCACGTATTCTTGTTCCTATCAATTATACTAGAGTGGGGAAGTTTAGACATGATCCAGCTCAAGCAATTAGTCCTTTACCTGACATCGCACCTGTTGTTGAACTTCAAGGTATTGATAAGGATTCACATTATTATCATGTGTTACAGACTCATTTAAGGAGAGGCAGTAACCGGATCATTTGGTCGTTTCTTCAAGCAAGAGAAGTAGTAAATACCTAATACGGAGGTTAACTAACATGGATTTTCAGCGCGTCTTATCATTAGTAGAAGAAAGAAAAGATGAATACTTAGAAATGTTATTTACCCTATTACGGCAGAAAAGTATCAGCTCACAAAATGATGGAGTAGTAGAATGCGCAGATTTATTAAAAGGAATGATGGAAGACATCGGTGTATCTACTCAGATATTCAAAACAGAAGGGCAGCCGATTATTTACGGAGAAATTATGACTGACCCTAGTAACCTCACTATCTTGTTTTATGGCCATTATGATGTACAGCCCGTTGATCCATTACATCAATGGTTGTCTCCGCCATTTGAACCGACGATTCGAAACGGTAAAATTTACTGTAGAGGCGTGGGCGATAATAAAGGACAATTAATCACTCATTTATTAGCAATTAAGACGATGCTAGATGTATGTGGTGAACTTCCGATTAATGTGAAATTTGTTTTTGAAGGAGAAGAAGAGAGTACGAGTGTTAGTCTTCCTGTGTTTGTTGAGAATCATAAAGAATTATTGAAGACTGATCTAGTCTATACAGCCGATGGGCCTATGCCTGTTGGAGGTGAGCCATTAGTTCTGTTAGGTGTTCGTGGTGTGTTATGTGTGGAGTTAGCCGTTAAGGAAGCAGAATGGGATAATCACTCTGGTAACAAAGGTAACATTGTACCTAACCCTGCATGGACACTAGTTGAACTTCTTGCTACGATGCGTGATCAAGACCAAAGAGTAACCATAGAAGGTTTTTATGATGATATCTTACCAGCAACGCAGGCTGAACTAGATCTATTAAAAAAACTACCATATGACAATCAGAAGATTGGTAAGGAAATTGGGTATGACAAGCTCAATATGGATGGCGAAACGTACTACCGAAAGCTTACATTAGAACCGACCTTTAACATCCAAGGTTTTGTAAGTGGATACGGAGGAGAAGGCTCCAAAACAATCATCCCCTCTGAGGCAAAAGTGAAAGTTGATTTTCGGCTTGTACTAGACCAAAATCCAAAAGATATATTTGATAAAGTTGCGGCACATGTAAAAATACATGCACCTGGAGTAGAAGTAAAGTTTTTAGGCTCGATGGAACCATCCAGAACTCCATATGGCAATAGGTTAGTGAAGGTAATAGAACAAGCGGTTGAAAAAAGCTACAACCAGGAACCTATCGTTCAACCTAGTCTTGGAGGTAGTTTACCAGATTATGTTTGGACAAAAATCTTAAATGTTCCATCAGTTGTGGTTCCTTATGCCAACTTTGATGAACAAAATCATTCACCGAATGAAAACTTAAATCTAGAAAACTTCTACAATGGCATTAAATGTACTTGTCATGTAATCGAGTGCCTTGGTGCATATTCTAAAGAGCAGATGAAAATCAGTAAATAACTTATAAGATTTTTCATAACTTAGTGCGGTGCATTCCTTCTTCAGGGAGGGAGTGCACCTTTTTGGTGCTCTTTTGTAATGACATATGGATCCGGTTGCAAGTAAGAAATCATCTACAAACTAACGTAAACTGCTCCATATTAAGTTTGATTAACAATTAATTGTATTCATTATTAACAAAACATAAGGACGAGAGCCCCTATAGGCTACCTAACCTTCTCCACACACCCCAATACCTAAACCTATTAAACCCTAAAAACTCCAAGTGAAACTCCTGAAACAATCATATATAGGACAATTAAAAGTTGGCACGAACCTTGCTTTAAATAAAGGTAAATAGAAAAGTCGGAATTCTCAGTTAAAAGGATTCATTGCTTCTATTTTAAGTGTTCATTCAAAAGGGAGGGTAATGACATGAAAAGCTTTAAGACAATCAACGTGTTAGTCATTATTATGTTGCTGATGAGTTTACTAGCTGGCTGTTTAGGCGGAGCTAAGCAAGAAACCGTGACAGAAGAAGGTGAAGATCCAGTAGTATCTGAGATTGATGATCCTGAGCGGGTTATCAGAACACTCGAGATTTTAACAAGACCGCAGGCTTCTTCTCCAGATGAATTCGAAACAGCGAACCTCATACTAGAAGGTATGCAACAGCTCGGGTTGTCAGCAGAACTAGATGTTATGCCATGGGAACAAATGTCTGATATTGTCTGGTACGACCGAGATCAATGGGATATTACAGGTTGGCAAATGGCTGCACGACCGGAACGACTAGATCCCGATGAGTTTATTTATAATTTGTTCCATTCAAAGAATATTGCAGATGGATATAACTTTGTTGGATACAACAATCCTGAATACGATAGTATCGCAGAAAAGCAACGTGTCGAAATCGATAAAGAAACCCGTAAGCAGCTTGTTTATGAGGCTCAAGAAATAATAGCTAACGATGTTCCTTATTTCTTTAATGTTAATGCCACATTAAACTACGTTTACAATAATAAGGTTTTTGAAGAAAGCTCAATTAAAGAAATGGCAGGATTAGGGATTAAGAACTTCTGGACTTACATTCATGCGACCCCCAAAGGAGAACAGAAGGATTTTATATTAAATAGTAATGATAATATTCAGGCTGTTAATCCCCTTTATATCAGTGGTTCTGTAGATTCTTGGGTTACAGAATTAGTTTGGGACCGTTTAATGAGAATGGGTGAGGATGGACTTCCAAAACCATGGGCAGCAGAAAAGGTTGAATGGGTAACAGACACAGAGGTAAAGGTAACACTTCACGAAGGAATGAAGTGGCATGATGGAAAACCTGTGACGGCAGAGGATGTTCAATATTCTTTTGAAGTTCCGTTAACAGATGAAGTGCCCATGTATAAGCCATTCGTAGAGAATATAGAAAAAATTGATGTAATCGATGATTTAACGTTAACTTTTACATTAAAAGCTCCATATGCAGCATTCGAAACGGCTAGTCTTGCAAAAATCAACTTGATTCCTAAGCATGTTTGGGAACCAATCATTGAAGATTTAAAGACAAAGCCTGAAAATGCTGAGAGCTACCAAGAAGAGGTGCCAATCGGTTCAGGTCCATTTAAGTTCTCGAATTGGAAATTCTCTGAGGAATTAGTATTAGAAGCAGATAAAGGGCATTTTGCTGCACCGAAGATTGATCGTTGGATTGTTCGAATTGTACCTAATATGGAAGCGTCACTTGGAATGATTCAAAACGGTGAGATCAATTTCTTAGCTACTTATTTAGGAGATGCCCAATTATTACAACAAAAGGTTAATGAAACACCAAGCTTAACAATGGTTTCCTCAACAGACTTAGGATTCAGATTCTTTGCTCCAAACCTACGAAGAGCACCTTTTGATGATGTTGCCTTTAGAAGAGCGATTGCGGCAATTATTGATCGTGATTTATTAGTTGGTGCCATCTGGAAGGGTTTTGCAGAACCATCTGATTCCATTATTTCTTCTGCTCTTGACTTCTGGAAAAATCCTGATTTGAATTATCCGTCTGGTGGGGTAGAAGAAGCTAAAAAGATACTTGCTGAGGCTGGATACGAGTGGGATAAGAATGGAAAGTTATTATACCCAGAAGGTAATACTGAGCAAATTAGTAAGTAAACCAATAATAGTGAGTGCCGACATTTGGTCGGCACTTCCCAATATGAAAGAGAAGGGAGGAAATACTAGTGAATGGAAAGTGGAGATTTTTTATTTCTAGATTAATTCAGATGATTTTCACTCTATGGGTTATTGCCACTATTCTTTTCTTTTTATTCCGATTAATGCCTGGTAATCCTTTAGCTGCCTATATCGACCCAACATTTACAAAAGAACAGCAGGATATATTACTTCAACAATTTGGGCTTGATAAACCTTTGTGGCAGCAGTATTTTATTTATTTCGGTAATCTTCTACAAGGTCAATTAGGAGATTCATTCTTTTTTAAAGAACCAGTTTTAGAGATTATTTGGAGAGTATTTCCTAACACAATCTATCTAATGATTATTTCATTGTTAGTTGCTTATACAATCGGAACGTTAGGTGGAGTTTTACTCGCTTGGAAACGTGGAACAAAGACCGAAACCACAGGAATTGTTCTAACTTTATTAACTAGATCCGCACCGCAGTTTTGGGTTGGAATGGTTGTACTAGCGATTTTTTCCTTTCATTTAAACTGGTTTCCATCTGCTGGTGCCTCAACAGCTGGAACTGTTTATAACTCAGAGCTAGAAAAGTTATTTTCATTAGACTTTTACCATCATTTATTTTTACCAGGACTAACACTGTCTATCTACTTGTTAGGCCTTCCACTACTTCTCATGAGATCCAATATGATGGATGTAATGGGGGAAGCGTATGTTGACATGGCACATATGCGTGGATTAAAAGACTGGAGAATCATGCTTAAGTATGCAGCTAGGAACGCAGCATTACCAGTTATTACAGCAATGGCTGTTGGGATAGGTTATGCAATTGGGGGAAATGTCGTAATCGAGACAGTATTTAGCTGGCCTGGCTTAGGAAGATTACTAGTTAATGCAGTTACCTCAAGTGATTATCCGTTAGCTCAAGGTGCATTTATTTTGATTGCAGCGATTATGGTCTTCATGAATTTTATTGCTGACATTTTATATAGTCTACTAGATCCAAGAGTCGTAAGGAGGTGATCATTTGAACACAAATGTAGAAACGAACCCTCAGCCTACTAACATGTATTCAGGTAAAAATCTTTGGTTTCGTGTATTTGTAAGAAGATTTATAGCATTTCTTAAGTTTTTTAAACAAGATAAATTTTGTATGGTGGGCGCGATCATCTATCTGATTTTTATAATTCTATATATTTTCGCTCCGATGATCGCTCCCTATAACCCTCATGAAATGATTAAGGTCGATGGAAAGTTACTATTTAATGCACCGCCATCAGCTGAGCATTGGTTAGGTACAACAAATATGGGTAGAGATATCTTTTCTCAGCTCATATACGGCGTTCGTCCAGCCCTAGTTGTCGGCTTCAGTGCAGCCTTCTTCGTAATGGTTGTTGGGACGTTAGTAGGGTTATTTTCTGGCTATTTTCAAGGGAAAATAGATAACTTCCTAATGAGAGTAACAGATATCGCTTTTGGAATTCCATTCGAACCATTTGTTATTGTGCTCGTTGCTTTTTTAGGAGCAAGTATATGGAATATTGTACTAGCGATGGCGCTTTTATTATGGAGAGATACGGCAAGGGTTATACGATCACAGGTATTAACTGTACGTGAACGGAATTTTGTCGAAGCCGCAAAAGTGTCAGGTGCCTCACACCTACGAATTATCTTTGTACAAATTGCACCAAATATCCTCCCGTTATCCTTTCTATATGGATCACTTGCAGTTGGTTGGGCAATCTTGACGGAGGCGGCGGTTAGCTTTTTAGGGTTTGGTGATCCTACAATCGTGAGCTGGGGTTATATGCTTCATGATGCTTATGTATCACAAGCCTTATCCAGAGGAGCCTTCCACTGGTTTGTACCTCCTGGGATCCTGATTATGTTAGCAGTAATGGCTGGTTTTTATATTGGAAGAGGTTCAGAAGAAATTTTATACCCAAGATTGAAAAAGCATTGATGACCGGAGGTGAGTGAATGGCTTTGTTAGAGGTGAAAAACCTTGAAATTTACTATCAAACAAAAAGAGGAACGAGTAAAGCAGTAGATGATGTGTCTTTCGAATTAGAACAAGGAAAAAGTATTGGTATTGTAGGGGAAAGCGGGTGTGGCAAGAGTACCCTTGTTAAAGGAATTATTAGAGTAATGGCAAAGAATGGTTCCATTAATAACGGAGAAGTCCTCTTTAACGGAAAAGACCTAACTAAAATATCTGAACAAGAGATTCGTTCGATTAGATGGAAGGAGCTGTCACTCATTCCACAAGCGGCGATGGATTCTTTAAACCCTGTTTATCCAGTCTTAGATGCGTTTGTGGAGATTCTAACGTTGAAAGGTAATATGAAGAAAAAGCAGGCAGTTGAACGCGCAAAAGAGTTATTTGATATGGTCGGACTTGATCAAAAACGCTTAACATACTACCCACATGAATTTTCAGGTGGGATGAAGCAGAGAGCTGTCATCGCACTCGCCTTAGCTCTTAATCCAAAGCTTATTATTGCAGATGAACCTGTTACTGCACTTGACGTAATCGTTCAGGATCAAGTATTAAAGGAGCTTACTAGATTAAGAGAACAATTAGGAATATCGCTAATCTTAATTACCCATGACATCTCAGTAGTTGCTCAAACCTGTGAGTCTATCGCGGTGATGTACGCCGGAAAAATTGTGGAAAAGGGTCTTGCAAGAAATGTATTAAAAAATCCAACCCATCCATACACCATGGGACTTGCAAATGCATTCCCAAACTTAAAGGAGCCTGACAAACCTTTAATTTCAATTGAAGGCTCACCACCAGACCTAGTAGATCCACCCACTGGTTGCCGTTTTGCAGAACGTTGCCCTTTTAAAATAGCTCAGTGTACTCAAGAAGAACCTAAACTTGTAGAGGTGGAAGTAGGTCATTTTTCTGCCTGTCATAGACTAGCAGAGATCGATGAACTTCGTGAGAAATCTAAGGAGGTGAGCACATGGGAAAAAGTAATGTCATAGAGGTTCACGACTTAAAAATGCATTTCCCTGTTCGTCAAAACCTTTTTAAGAGAAATAGTGGGGATTCTTTAAAGGCTGTAGATGGAGTAAGCTTTTCCATCCCTAAAGGTCAGTCACTTGGAATTGCAGGCGAAAGTGGTTGCGGTAAAACTACGACTGGGAAGATGCTATTACAGCTATATGAACCAACAGGTGGCACTTTTCATTTTAACGGAGAAGATGTGACTCACATTAAATCCAAGAAAGACATTAAAAAGTTTCGTAAACAAGCACAACTTATGTTCCAGAATCCATTTGAGGCGCTAAACCCGAGATTTACAATCTTTAGGTCACTTCTAGAGCCATTGATTATTCACGGAATCGGTACAAAGGAAGAGCGAGTAACTCTTGTTAAAGAAGCATTAGAAAGAGTTAACTTACATCCAGCTGAAACCTATTTTGAAAAATATCCTCACCAAATGAGTGGTGGTCAGCTTCAGCGGGTTGTCTTGGCAAGGGCTTTAATAATTGACCCAATTTTCATCGTTGCGGATGAACCAGTATCCATGCTGGATGTATCTGTACGTGCAGGTGTACTGAACTTAATGAAAGAAGTTACAAAGAGTATGGAACTGACAACCGTTTATATTTCTCATGATTTATCACTCATTCAATATATGTGTGAGCAAACAGCCATCATGTACTTAGGCAAAATTGTGGAAATCGGTAATACCAGAGAAGTACTAGCAAATCCCCAACATCCTTATACACAGGCCTTGATTAGTGCAGTACCAGTCCCTGATCCAGACCAAAAAAGTGAACAAGTTAACATTAGCAATCATGTACCTAGCCCTATTAATCTACCACCAGGTTGTCATTTTCAAAACAGATGTCCATACGCTGAGGCCATTTGTAAGCAAGAAGGGCCTGAGCTAAAAGAGACAACGGATGGTCATAAGGTTGCCTGTCACATGGTACATGACAAAAATAACTTGTTTAAAGAAAAGAAAATTGTCACAGTTTAGCCTGATTTTCTAGATCTGAAATAGATCTCTTAAATAAATTTCTGTTAGAAAAGGGGTATTAGAATGAAGATTGTTTATGTAGTTCCTGGACCGATGAACCTTGAAGAAGTAGCTAGAAGAGGTGCACTTTTAAAGCAATGGGCTGGTGAAGGAGTTCAAGTCGATATTTCAACAGTAGCCGATGGTCCTGCCTCAATCGAATCTATGTATGAAGAATATTTAAGCATTCCACAAACAGCTAAACTAATATATCAACATGAACAAGAAGGATATGATGCAGTTGTATTAGGTTGTGCGGGTGATCCCGGTCTCGATGCATACCGAGAAATCACAACCAATCTAACAATTGTTGGTCCTGCAGCTTCTAGTTTTCATACCGCCGCTTTGCTCGGTCATCGATTTTCTGTTTTGACTGTTACTGATAGTACGATTGCAAGCGCCTATGAACTTGTTCAAAAGGCAGGTTTATCGAGTAAGCTTGCCTCTGTAAAGGCTGTTAATATTCCAGTATTAGAACTAGGAGTTGATCGCCAAGCTACTCTAGAAAAATTAATCGCGATTGGTAAAAAGGAAATAGAAGAAAACGGTGCTGATACCCTAACGTTAGGTTGTATGTCAATGGGATTCCTCAATGTAGCAGAGGATATGCAGGAGGCCCTTGGTATCCCTGTAATAAATCCTGCAAAAAATGCATTAAAAGTAGCCGAAGCATTAGTTGGTGCAGGCTATCGCCACTCGAAGAAAGCATATATGGTTCCACCAAAGCTTGCATCTGGCAAAGTGAAGTCTCTTGATGAACTTCATGTTACAAGAGTAATCCAATAGATTCATAGATACGTGAAGGAGGAAAGCACTTATGACAAATATAACAGTAAAAGAATCAGAAAAAATTTTATTAGATGAGTTAAATTTAGATGTTTCAAAGGCCGTATTAAATAAGTTTAGTTTGCTGGTTCGTGAATCGAGTAGTGAGGATGAAAGGACCGCCTTTGATTTCCTTGCGAAGTTTTTAGATGAGTGGGGCGTTCCTTATCAGTTACACCAACCCAATTTATACCTTAGTGTTCCAAAATCGGCTGCAGTTCGAGTTACAAGTCCTGTAACAAAAGAGTTTAAAGCTAAGACTCCAGCGTTTGCCATCTCTACTGGAGATGATTGGGGAAGTGGAGAGATTGTATTTGTAGGCTCAGAACAAGCACAAGGTGAAAGTGACTTATTTGCAGGCGGCATTAACGCTGATACGGATGAAATAAAAGGGAAAATTGTATTAACGGAAGGTTTACCAATGCCTCGTAAGGTGAAAGAACTAGGAGAAAAAGGGGTTATAGCTGCTATTTTTATTAGCCCAGGCACCAATATACATGACGGTATTTGTACACCAATTTGGGGTTCACCTGATTTAGATAATATTGATCAGGAGCCTAAAATCCCTGTTCTTGCTATCAATAAAATTGATGGAAAAGAATTAAAGGAACTAGCCCTTAAAGGAAATGTAGCGGTTGATTTTCAAACAGATCACAAGAAAGGATGGTTTAACTGCCCTTTACTTGATATCTTCATCGAGGGTACAGAAGAGCCAGAAAAATATGTGCTACTTCATGGGCACTTGGATTCTTGGACAGTTGGAATCGGCGATAACGCTACAGGTGATGCGGCATTACTTGAGATGGCAAGAGTATTCCACAAGCACCGAGATCAGATTAAAAGAAGTGTAAGAATCGTCATCTGGCCAGGACATTCAACCGGTCGTTACGCTGGGTCAACTTGGTTTGCTGATGAATATGCTCTTGATTTAGAAGAGAATTGTATTGCTCAGGTGAACTGTGACTCACCAGGTTGTCGCTGGGCAACTTCTTATGACTATATGGTTTGGTTTAGTGAAGCGGAAGAGTTTTGTCAAACTGCTATCAAAGATGCAGTAAATCAAGGTTCAAAGGGGAAAAGGCCAAACAGAGCAGGAGATTACTCGTTTAATAATATCGGAATTACTTCATTCTATATGCTTTCTTCTAGTATTCCAGAAGCGGTGTTAAAGGAAAAAGAGTACTATCCTGTTGGTGGATGTGGCGCAAATATCGAGTGGCATACAGAGGATGATCTTTTACATGTTGCGGACTATGACATCCTTTTAAAAGATTTGAAAGTCTATACTACATCTGTTTTCAGAGTACTTAATGAATCTGTTCATCCTTTTAATTTTGTGGCAACAGCTGATGAATTTACAGGAACCATAGAAGCGTATCAAGAAGCTGCAGGAGAACACTTTGATTTTAGTTCTGCTTTAGAAGAGGTGAAAAACTTACGAATCGAGCTTACTGAATTTTATTCAAAGGTTGAATTATTAAAAGACAAGGAAATTACTGATCCAGAAGTACAGGAAGTAAATGAGATCATTCGTCAGCTAGGTAGAAATCTAGTTACGATGAACTATTCTAGAAAAGGAAAGTTCCGACATGACCCAGCTCTAGATTGCCCTCCACTTCCGGACATTGAACCAGCGACAACACTTTCTTCATTAGAGGTAGGAACGCATCGGTATAACGTAACAGTTAACCATTTAAGGAGGGGACAGAACCGCTTAATATGGGGCCTTAAACAAGCTCAAAAGTTAGTGAAGTAATTAGTACAAAAAAGGCTTAAGGACAAATGTCCTAAGCCTTTTTTTCATCTTAAGTATGTCTAGGAGAATGAGAACGGTTTCAAAAAAAATTAAAAAATAATCGAATAAAAACTATTGTCAAAAGTTAAAAATCGAAATATAATCTATGTAAGAAAACATAACATGAAAGCGTGAGGTAAGATAACATGGTGAATGTGGTAACGAAAAATGAATCTGGTGTACTTGAACAAATCAAAGGAACAATGAAACAAAAGAGTGTAGAACTACTACACCTTCAATTTGTTGATATTGAAGGAATTCTTAAACATATAACGGTTACTGCTGAACAATTACAAGATGTCGTTGACGGCAAGATGATGTTCGATGGATCTTCTATTAAAGGATTTTCACCAATCAACAAATCCGACCTTTACTTACTTCCTGATTTACATACCTTTGCAGTGTTACCTTGGACAATAGAGGATGGCTATTCTGAAGCCCGCTTTCTTTGCTCAGTAAAAAATCCGGACGGTACGTTGTTTGAAGGAGATACAAGAAACGTTTTAAAAAAGACAGTAGATCGGGCTGAAGATCTAGGCTACACTATTTCGGTAGGTCCTGAGCTTGAGTTCTTCTTATTCAAAACTGACGAGTACGGTTATCCCACTTATGAACTAAGTGATCGTGCCGGATACTTTGAGCCATCACCAAAAGATATTGGAGAACGTGTACGTTTGGAAATATACCGTGCATTAAAGGCGATGGGATTCACTATCGAAGCATCTCACCATGAGGTTGCAGAAGGTCAACATGAAATAAACTTTAAATATGCTGATATATTGGCAGCGGCTGATCATGCAACTACTTATAAATGGGTTGTTAAAACAATTGCTAGAAAATTCGGATTGCACGCAACATTCATGCCAAAACCTGTTTACGGGATCAATGGATCTGGAATGCACGTAAACATTTCTCTTTTTGAGGGAAATGAAAATGCATTTTATGATGTAGAAGACAAAAACCAATTATCCGAAAAAGCGTACCAATTCATTGCAGGCATACTTGAAAATGTAAAGAGTTTTGTTGCTGTTACAAATCCTCTGGTAAACTCTTATAAGCGTTTAGTTCCTGGATATGAAGCACCTTGCTATATTGCTTGGTCACCATCAAACCGTTCAGCATTAATTCGTATTCCAGCTAAGAAAGGTTTAGCAACTCGCGTTGAGTTACGTTGTCCAGACCCGTCTTCAAACCCATATCTAACTTTTGCACTAATCGCATCAGCTGGGTTAGATGGAATTGAAAGAGGCCTTGAGGTACGTGAGCCAATTAACGAGGATATCTTCCATATGTCAGAGGATGTTCGTGCTGACCTAGGAATTGAAAACCTTCCTGGGAGTTTAGAAGCTGCACTAGATGAGTTAAAAGCTGGAGAGATCGGACTAAAAACTTTAGGCGAGCACGTGTACAACGAATACGTTGCTATGAAAAAGGATGAGTGGGATTCTTATCGTACAGCCGTACATGCTTGGGAGCTTGAAAACTATCATACGAAGTTTTAATTAAAGTGGCGGGAGCTCATACTCCCGCTCTTTTTCTATTTAAACTAGTTACTTATTGCGGAGATTAGGTGAGTCTAGTAAATCAGTGAAATGTTTAAGTTTGATTGTTTATTTCCATTCATTCATTAACTTTTCTACAGCTGGGAGATCTGCAGGCGCCCAATTTAACGACATTAAACTTTCTCTTTTAAGCCAGATGACACGAGCATGTTCATTGGGAATTGGTATTCCATTCATAATCGTACACTTAATGGCCAGTAAATGAATGATAAAACTCTCATATTCATGAGTATTTTTATGAAATAATTCAATCGCTCGAACTCTAAAGTTAAGTTCCTCGTTAATTTCTCTCTCCAATGCAGAGAATAACTCTTCGTTTTCCTCGACTTTTCCACCAGGAAACTCCCAGTAATTTGGAAGGCTCATCTTCGGAGATCTGAGTGCACATAAAATTTCTTGCTGCTCGTTTTCAATAATTGCTGCAACTACTTTGAGTTCCTTCATCGACGAATCACTCCCCATCTGTAATTTCTATATTATCCTTTATCACATGAATGTTTTCAAATACGCACATATGTAAGTTGCAATATTTGTTAAATAGGGTAGAGAGTAGGTTTCGTATGATAAAAACATTAACCATTCATTGTGAGGAGGTTAGGATTATATGTGAGAATGATTCTAAAATGGCAAAACTAATTCAACTAGTCGGTACTCTTGAGATGAAAACGAAAGGAAATCGGTTTGGAAATTTGGTTCATTCTATTATCGGCCAGCTATAATCAATCAAAGCTGCTAATACCCTTTCAAGTAGATTATTGTCTTTAGTTAATGACCAATTAAGCCCGATTAGTATAGGGAGTGTTAGTGACTTTTATTGGAAAAGGGAGTTAATTGGAAGCCATTCAGTTCCGTTGCATCTCTATATTTATGGGCTGCTGTTAACAAAGGGTTTGTTGCTACCTTCAAAATATGTATGATGCGGAAGTGAATCGTAAAGAGTTTTTGGAATAAAAATGAATCCCCTTAATACATATGAATGGAATTCACATCATAGGGGGGACAGCTTTTGCCAAAAGCAAAAAAGGTTTTTGTGGGGAATTATAAAGGCGGCGTTGGAAAGACCACAAGCATTTACCAAATAGCTTTACATATGGTGGAATCTGGAAAGAAAGTATTACTTATTGATTTAGATCCACAGTGTTCGTTAAGCGAAATTTGTTTAGCAAGAACTGGACTAGATTTAGAAAGGTTAAAAGATCATGAATGTCTGAATTATGTATATGACATTTGGATTCAGAAAAAACATCTACCCACTTTACATGTTGACTTAGATAAGAAACCTCTTATTAAGGAAACTGAGGAAGGGGTTCATTTTATACCGTCAAACCTTTTTTATTCAAATGGTGGGCTTGACGATCTAGCACAACGATTAAAGGACGATTTCTATGATTTACTAACTCTCCAGCAATTTTTTAAGTACAGTCACGTAGAGGACGATTTTGATTATGTACTTTTTGATTGTCCCCCAAGTAATAATATCATCACCCAAGGTGCATTCTTGTTATCAGATTACTATATTATACCTTCAATCATCCAGCCCATGAGTATACGGGGAGTAGTTCATTATATTAAGACAGTTGATAAAATTTATAAAAAGAAGTGTAAGGATACAGAGAATGCTATTCTTGCTAAGGAATTGTTTGGAGAGAAACCGGAGTTATTAGGAATCTTTGAGACTTTGAAAAGAGGAACTGTTAATAATGACACCGTTTTAAATGACTTGAATCAGCACTTAACAAAAGCTAAGGTAGAAACACTATTATCATCGATCGGTCCTGAAAAATATGTGTTTGACACAGCCATTAATAATTACGAGCATATTGCAAGAGCAACAGAAAACGGAAAGAAAGCAGTTGAATATAAAGAATTAACAAAAGAAATTCTTAACTGTATTGAGCAAAAACCTATTAAAACTCTCATTTTCTCAGGTGGAAAACGATGGCTAAAATAACATTTGAACAAATATCGAGTTACCTAGAGAAACTTAGGGATATTTATATATCTATTGATGAGGGTAAGTTTAATAAGGATTTAAAAGAATTAAATCAGGCAATTAGTCTTTTAAACTCCATACAAAATGGTACCATTGATCCTTTAGGGTCAACAGAAACAAAAGGTAAAACTCATAAAGAGGAAATAGACAAAAACTTGATGATCTCAAAGCCAACTATGAAATTAAACAAGTTCGAAGAGGCTGTTCATCTATTAGCTCAAGAAAAGTATGAGGACCTAAAGGGAACAAAACTTAACTACAGAGAAATAACTAATGAATCAGATGTCATACAATTGGTAGAAGAGCTAACTGATTCCCAAGTATTGAGGCACACTACAACCCTTGACCTAAAACTACTATATTGTATCCTCACACAAGACAAAAAAGAGATCAAAGCAAAAAAGAAAGAAGATTTACTTCAAACAATCAAACAAAACATACGTGCAGTCAGACGAGGAGAAGCATTTACCCAAACAATATAATTTAACACAGTAAAGCGAAGGGGGCCTGGCCCCCATCGCTTTACTGTGTATAAGTAACTATAATTTTATTATGTTAACTAATGTATATACTATAACTCTATAAAATAACAACATTTCTTGTTAAATTTATGAATTATACTTCGATATTCGTAATTTTTCAGTTAGAATAATAATATCTTAATAAAATAATTATTTTACTTCTAAGTTAGAAGGTGTAATGGTGGAGTTTTTATTCGTATTGTTTCCCGTGTTAATTGTGTTTATAGTTGGATTTATTGGGCAGCGGACGCTTAATATTGATCCAAAGAGCATCTCAAAAATGGCACTTTATATATTGATGCCGTTTTTAGTGTTCAAAACGTTTTATGAAAATGAACTAAATACTACATATTTGTATTTAACCATCTTTGCATTAGGGTTGTGCTTTGGGATTATCTCCTTGGTTTATGCACTCGCTTATTTCAAGAAGTACTCGAGAAATGAATCGAGTGCTTTAATTTTATCTTCTGCGTTCATGAATAACGGAAACTACGGAACACCTGTTGCTTTATTTGCTTTTGGTGCCGCAGGTTTTGACATCGCTATTATTCTAATGGTCATTCAATCTCTGATTATGACAACTGTTGGAATCTATTATGCGGCTAAGGGAAGTGAGGAAAAGCAAACTGGAATTCATGGTTCCTTATTAGCGGTAACAAAAATGCCAACCGTATATGCGGCATTAGCTGGAATTTTGTTTCAGCTTACACCTTTGAACGTTCCTGATATCCTTTACAAGAGTGTTAACCTTGTAGCAGATGCGACGATTCCAACTGTAATGCTAATACTTGGTATGCAATTGGCTACCATTCGTATAAAAAATCTTGAGTATGAAAAAATGTCCTATTCCCTTGGATTAAAGCTGTTAATATCTCCAGTAATAGCATTTTTATTTGCCATCACACTTCCAGTTTCAGATTTGGTAGGAGATATTATGATCTTAATGGCGGCAATGCCATCTGCAGCAAACACCACCATAATGTCACTTGAATTCAATACAAAGCCTGAATTTGTTTCCTCGGTAACTTTGGTAAGTACAATTGCTAGTGTAATCACACTACCAATTATCTTAGCTTTAATATCTTAAACTTGGTCCCAGTATCATCTTACTGGGTCTTTAATTTATTTTATAAGTCGTGGCTTGAAGGTTTCAAAGAGTCTAAGGTCTTCTAATGGTGGACCTTGCTTCCCACTCAAAATTATCCCTATAAAATTATAAACAATAGGAAAGGAGTGCACACCACATGATTCATACTCATTATGTATTCGTCTATGGAACGTTAAGAAAAGGTGAATCTAACCATCACTTGTTAGAAAAAGCAGAACTTGTAGCTGAACAATGCTGGACATATGCAGAAATGTTTGATACAAAATACGGTTATCCAGCTATTTCACAATCGAATAATAGTTTCATATACGGTGAACTTTATGCTGTTACAGATGAGGAGCTAAAGCACCTTGATGTCCTTGAAGGGTATGAAGAAGGTGATGTCGATAATCTCTACAACCGGATTACGCAGATCATTCATACAGACACCAGATCCCTAGATGCGTTTGTTTATATAGCAAACAACTCCGGGCTATTACAAACTCCGATAGCTTCAGGAGATTGGAAGCTTTACCGAACTCTAAGTCAGGACGATCAGATTCTGTATTTTGCCTACGGGAGCTGCATGGATGATCACCGGTTTAATGAACACAGAGTACAACATTATTTTGAAAAGGTTATCGGTCGCGGTATTTTAAAAGGCTACACTCTCCGATTTACTAAGCATTCTAGTGATGGCGGACGTGCGGATCTAGTAGAAGATGGAGGAGTAGTGGAGGGGAAGCTCTATGAGATTCCAGTTGAAGCTGTTACAGACTATTTATTTGATAGAGAAGGGGTAAGTTACCAAACATACCGTCCTACTTTCATAACTGTAGAGGTTAATGGAAGGGAAGTTTCAAATGTCCTAACCTTTGTTGTGATTGAGAAAAAGGAGGAACTTGCACCACCCAAGCATTATGAGGATGAGATTTTTCGAGGTGCAAAAGGTTTCTTAAGTGATGAGTATGTAGAATCAATCGTTACTTCTATAAGAAAATTAAACTGCTTAACTTGAACAATATCTATATACTTGATATAATAATTACAATTACAATTAAATACTCCAAAGGGGAGTAGCTTTCACATTAAAGTCGTCATTTCAGGACCTGATCCTCGGCTTTAATTGGCAACACGTGTTGTTAGCGAGACCTTTGCCATTACTGGTAAAGCCCCTTTGATATTTCAAACACTTCTACCAGTAGCGTAAGAGTGTTTTTTGTTTTTATAAACTAGAGGAAAAGGTGAAGAAATGTTAGAAAAACTAATAAAATATTTTTTGAAAAGTAAAAGTAAGTCTTATTATAAAAAGTATTCCAGCAGCGATTTTAAGAAAAAGCCATACGGACATCATCCTTCTCAATACGGTCATGGTTACTACAAAAAGAAAAATAAATCGGGCTTCTTCGGTAAATCCTATAGCAGCAGCTAAAGTATGTTTAATATAAGAAGTTTTATAGAAATACCTTACAAAGAAGGAACTATTCTAAATAAACGCTTCAAAATTATGAAGTATATCGGCAAAGGTAGTTATGGGATGGTTTACCAAGCGTTTGATCAGAAAACAAAGCAAATTGTGGTCGTAAAGCAGGCTCGAAACCGTAAGAAAAAAGAGAGGGAGGGCTACTTGCAACGAGAAGCAGCAACTCTGTCCTCGCTCCATCATCACGGCATTCCGGCATTTATTGATTTTTTTCAAGAGACAAAAAAATCATTTCTAGTCATGCAATGGATCAAGGGAGATAATGTAGAGGATCATATTTTCCGTGATGGGACTCAATATACAGAAAGAGAAAGTCTACACCTTCTTCTAAAAGTTCTAGCTATTGTTAAGTACTTACATGATCAACAGATCATTCACCGAGATCTTCGTATCCCTAATATTATAATAGATGGGGAAGCAGTTTATATCATTGATTTTGGTCTTTCCATACGTTCTAGTGAGAAGATAGAGCCAAAATCGTTAGAAGGAATGACTTTAGAAAAAAGATTGTACCGAGCTGTCCATGTGACAAGCGATTTTTATGCACTTGGTCATTTTTTACTTTTCTTATTATACTCTAGCTATAAAACGAATTCCTCAAAGGAACAAAGCTGGGAACAAGAGCTATCCATTCATCCTCAAACTAAACATTTAGTTAGCATGCTCCTTAAAGAGGACAGCAGTTTTGAAAATGTTGAAGAAATAATACGTGACATTAAAATCATTCTTTCACAGCTATAGAACTGTACAAATAAAGTACAGGCCTATAGCTTTTCAACTTGATTAATTATTGATAATATAAGGTGGAATGAATAGATAGATAGGAGAGGTTATATGACAACATTTCAAGAAAAACTAGACAAATATGCAGCACTCGCCGTTGAAATCGGTGTAAATGTTCAAAAAGGGCAGACCCTAGTCATTACTGCACCTATTTCAGCAGCTGAGTTTGTTCGTAAGATTTCAAAAAAGGCCTACGAGGTTGGCGCAAAACATGTGGCAATTGATTGGCAGGATGATGAATTAACACGCATGAAATTTGAGCTAGCACCAGAGGAAGCGTTTACAGAATTTCCATACTGGATGACAAAGGGGAAAAATGAATTAGCAGAAGATGGTGCAGCATTTTTACATATCGATTCAAAGAATCCAGATTTATTAAGTGGAATTCCACAAGAGCGTATCCAGAACTCTACAAAGGCAGCATCAAGTGCCCTTAAGCCTTTCCGTAACCGTATGATGAGTGATAAAAATAGCTGGTCGATTGTTGCTATGCCGACGCAAGCTTGGGCTGATAAAGTATTTCCAGAGCTTGAAGAAGGAAAGCGAATGGATGCACTTTGGGATGCCATTTTCCAAGCTACCCGTATTGACAAGGAAAATCCAGTTGAAGAATGGAAGAGCCATACTAACACGCTTGATTCCAAAGCTGACTTCCTTAACGAACATAAATTTCATGCCTTGCACTATACGGCACCTGGAACAGACTTGACGGTTGAACTTGCTAAGGATCATATTTGGGTAAGTGCTGGTAGTGTGAATGAAAATGGGCATTCGTTTATTGCAAACATGCCAACTGAAGAAGTATTTACGGCAAATGCAAAAATGGGGGTTAATGGTGTCGTGGCTAGTACAAAGCCATTAAGCTATGCTGGTAACCTCATTGAGAATTTTTCTCTAACTTTTGAAAATGGAAAAGTTGTGAATTTTTCAGCTGAACAAGGGTATGAATCTTTAAAGAAGCTTCTTGAAACAGATGAGGGTTCTGCTTACCTTGGAGAGGTGGCTCTTGTTCCACACAATTCTCCCATTTCTAATACTGATTTAATTTTCTTTAATACGTTATTCGATGAAAATGCATCGAACCATTTCGCTCTTGGTAAGGCATATCCATTCTGCGTTGAAGGTGGAAAGAACATGAATGAAGAAGAGGTAATTGCACACGGTCTAAACGAGAGCTTATCACATGTAGACTTCATGGTCGGATCAGCTGAGATGAACATTGATGGTATTACAAAAGATGGGGAAAAAGTTGCTGTGTTCAGAAATGGAAGCTGGGCATTTTAATTCTATACCAACGAAAAGACAGCTCGCCTGAGCTGTCTTTTCGTTTTACTTTTTATTTTTTATAAGAACCATCCTGATCTAACACCTGTTGCAAAGCCTGTGCCATAACATCCGCACTTTGCGCTCCAGTTAAAGCATATTTTTCATTTATGATAAAAGTTGGGATACTTCTAATCCCGTACCGACCTGCATTCTCTTCATCTGCACGAACCTCAGAACTCATCTGATTACCTGCTAATAATTCTGCAACCTCTTCACGGTTTAAACCAACCTCCACAGCTAACTCAATCAACGTTTCATGATCACCAATATGCTTAGACTCTGTATAGAACGCATGTAAAATGCGGTTTGTCATTTCATGCATGAGTCCTTTTGACTTTGCAAACATGGTTAAGCGATGTGCATCAAAGGTATTTGTCAAAATCAAAGTATCCATTTTATAATCTAGGCCCTCCGCTTTAGCCATTTCAACCATGTTTTGCGTGTTAGACTTTGCCTGTTCTATACTCATCCCATATTTCTCAGCTAACTTTTCATAGATATTCTGCTTATTATCTCGTGCTGCATTAGGATCTAATTCAAAACAACGATACACAACCTCAACAGGTTCATTTATTTTTTTAATAGCGTCTTCCAGACGCTTTTTGCCAATATAGCAAAACGGTCAAGAAAAGTCAGTCCACATTTCAATTAACATATGATTACCTCCATATTTTTTTATCAGTATAACGAGTTCTCTCTCAGTTTGTCCAATTAGATGACTTGTAAAGAACAAAAGGCGCAAGCGCCCCGACTAATGATGACAGGCTAAGTACGCAACGGTCCTGTTGCAACGCCTGCCTGATCTGCATCCTGCAGGCCTCCGACAAGTAATTGTTCCTTGAAGATAAAAAGGGTTATTTGACCTAGGAAAAAGTGTACTTCCTTTTTCCCTCGAGGCGTTGGGTGCTGGAGCTGGATTACTTTGCAATAGGGTTAGTTAATCCACTATCGATAGATAATTTTTTATTATAACCAAAATAAATGGATAAAAATTAATGTGTCAAAATTAGTCGATGATATTTTTAAATTTTTAAAAATTGTATCCGTTTACACTCATTGCCCTTTTTTTTCATTGTGTTACAATAGCTTCTAAATCTATTGTTAGAAAATTCAATTTGTTCGAAAGTGAGGACCATTTATGCCAGATACACTTCAGCGTGTAAAAGTAGAAGACATTTTAAAGGCCTATCAAGTGTTAAAAGATATAGTAATTAAGACGCCTTTTCAAAAGGATGAGATTTTATCAGAACGATATGAGTGTAACGTTTTTTTAAAAAGAGAAGATCTACAAATTGTCCGGTCCTTTAAAATTAGAGGTGCTTATTATTTAGTACAGAGCTTAACTGGTGTGGAACGAGAAAAGGGAGTTGTTTGTGCCAGTGCAGGAAATCATGCTCAAGGCGTTGCATATGCGTGTAAAGCTTTAGGTATAAAAGGGAAGATTTTTATGCCTTCAACTACACCAAGACAAAAGGTATCGAGAGTAGAGTTTTTCGGAGGTGAATTCACAGAGGTGATTTTAACAGGCGACACCTTTGATGATTCCTATGAGAAGGCTCAAGCTTATTGTCAGGACAATAAAATGAATTTTATCCATCCTTTTGATGATTATTTAACGATTACAGGTCAAGGAACGGTTGGCGTAGAAATCTTAAATGAAATGGAGGAACCTATTTCCCATATATTTATGAGCATCGGTGGAGGTGGTTTGGCTTCAGGCGTAGGTTCTTATATAAAAAGTATTACCCCTGACACCAAACTAATTGGCGTCGAGCCAGCAGGTGCTCCCGGAATGAAGGAGTCCTTTAAACAAAACACTGTTGTTTCGTTAGACCATATTGATAAGTTTGTCGACGGTGCAGCTGTTAAGCAGGTGGGAACTCTTACATTTGAAATGGCAAAAGATTTACTTTATGATATTGTCCTTGTTCCAGAGGGAAAGGTGTGCTCGACTATACTGTCACTTTATAATGAAAATGCGATTATTGCAGAGCCAGCAGGGGCACTGTCCATTTCTGCACTAGAGGAATACCGCGATGAAATAAAAGGGAAAAACGTCGTATGTATTGTTAGTGGGGGAAATAATGATATTGATCGAATGCAGGAAATTAAAGAACGTTCCCTTATTTATGAAGGACTTAAGCATTATTTTATTGTAAATTTCCCACAACGAGCAGGAGCCTTACGGGAGTTCATGCACGATGTACTTGGAGAAACGGATGATATAACAAGATTTGAATATACAAAGAGAAATAACCGTGATAAGGGACCAGTGTTAGTTGGGATTGAATTAAAACATCCGGACGATTACCAAAGATTGGTTGAGAATATGATTAATAAAGGATTTACATATATAGAAATTAATAAAGATCCTGATCTTTTTAATCTTTTAATCTAGTACTAAGGGAGACAATTTTGTCTCTCTTTTTTTATTTGTATTCATCTTCAAAAAGTTAAGATTTATAGGAATCCCAAGGGTGAAAACGTTCTTTTCAATGTGAGATTTTCTAACATTTAAAATCTTTCAAAAAAACTTTTCAGATACTTGAAAGCGTTTACTTTTTTGTCGGGACAATGTTGTAAGCGTTTTCCATTTTTCAGTATAGTCTAAATTGTCTGAAAAATACTGTTGACGCCCTATTTAAACGGGTTTACAATTGCTAACAATTAAGGGAAATTCTTTCGAGAAAGTTTTAAGTAAATCGATTTTTTTTACCATTATGGCTTTAATTAAAAAGGAGAGTTTAACGAATGAGTAACTGGATCTATTTAAACGGTAAATTGGTTGAGAAAGAAAAAGCTGTTGTTTCTGTTTATGATCATGGCTTTTTATATGGAGATGGTGTATTCGAGGGAATACGAGTTTACTCTGGAAATGTATTCCGTTTAAAGGAACATTTAGATCGTTTATATGATTCAGCTAAAGCAATTCTATTAAACATCCCACATACGTACGAGGAAATGGAAGAAATTGTCCTACAAACGTTAAGAAAAAATAATTTTAAGGATGCCTACATTCGTTTAGTCATTTCAAGAGGTAGTGGTGATCTTGGTTTAGATCCAAGAAAATGTAAGACACCAAACATTGTTGTCATTGCAGAGCAACTAGCTCTATTTCCACAAGAACTGTATGAAAAGGGAATTACGATGGTAACTGTTCCAACTAGACGAAATAGACCAGACATTTTAAGTCCTAAGGTTAAATCGTTAAATTATCTAAATAACATTATGGTCAAAGTAGAAGCTACAAATGCTGGGGCAGATGAAGCATTAACATTAAATACAGAAGGTTACGTTGCTGAAGGCTCTGGGCAAAATATCTTTCTTGTAAAGCGTGGAGTACTATATACACCTCCAAGTTATGTAGGCGCATTAGAGGGTGTGACTAGAAATGCGATTATTGATTTAGCTAGAGAACTAGGCTATGAGGTTAAAGAAGATCCGTTTACAAGATATGACGTGTATGTAGCAGATGAAGTATTTTTAACAGGTACAGCTGCTGAAGTAATACCGGTTGTAAGTCTAGATTCAAGAGTAATTGGAGACGGTAAGCCAGGAATTCATACTCACACTTTATTAAACGCCTTTAGAAGATTAGTAGTTGAGGATGGCGTGAAAGTATACACAGAAGACGAAGTTCAAGCAGGTTAACACAAAAACGGATAGGAAGAGGTATTAAACAATGAGAAGTAACATGATCAAGCAAGGGGTAAACAGAGCCCCGCATCGAAGCTTGCTTTACGCTACCGGGGTTAAACCAGAAGATATGGATAAACCATTTATCGGAGTATGCAATTCTTATATAGATATTATTCCAGGACATATGCACCTCAATAAGTTTGCTGAGGTCGTTAAGGACGCGATACGCGAAGCAGGTGGAATTCCTTTTGAATTCAATACCATCGGTGTCGATGATGGAATTGCAATGGGTCACATCGGGATGAGATACTCGTTGCCAAGTCGTGAGCTAATCGCTGATGCTGCTGAAACTGTCATTAATGCCCACTGGTTTGATGGAGTGTTTTATATTCCAAACTGTGACAAAATCACACCAGGGATGCTAATGGCAGCAGCTCGTACGAACGTTCCAGCAGTGTTTGTGTCAGGTGGCCCGATGGAAGCAGGAAGAACGAAGGATGGTAAACCTCTTTCACTCGTTTCTGTTTTTGAAGGTGTAGGAAGCTTCCTATCCGGAAAAATGAGTCGTGAAGAATTACTAGAAATCGAGTCAAGCGCATGCCCAACCTGTGGCTCGTGTTCAGGCATGTTTACAGCAAATTCTATGAACACCTTAATGGAAATGTTAGGTGTGGCACTACCAGGTAACGGAACGCTTGTAGCAACTTCTAATGATCGTCACCAATTAATAAAAGATGCTGCTCGCCATTTAATCGAACTAGTTAAAAAGGATATCAAACCTCGTGACATCATTACAAAAGAAGCAATTGATGATGCATTTGCTTTAGATATGGCAATGGGAGGATCGACTAATACAGTTTTACATACATTAGCGATTGCTTATGAGGCAGGTATTGATTACGACCTTGCTGAGATTAACCGAATTGCAGAAAGGGTTCCTTATTTAAGTAAGATTAGCCCAGCTTCAGATTATTCCATGCAAGACGTTCATGAAGCAGGAGGAGTAAGTGCAATCATCAAGGAGCTTTGCGGCATTGAAGGAGCCATCCACCCTGATCGTATAACCATATCCGGTCGTACAATTAGAGAAACAGTTGAATCTGCCGAAATTACAAATGATAAAGTCATTCGTCGTAAAGAAGATCCTTATAGTCCTGTTGGTGGTTTATCGATGTTATTTGGAAATATTGCACCCCACGGAGGAGTAATTAAAGTTGGTGGGGTTGATCCTTCCATTAAGCAATTTAAAGGAGAAGCTATTATCTTTGAATCTCAAGATGCGGCACAAGAGGGAATTGATAGTGGTTTAGTAAGAGAAGGACATGTGGTTGTCATTCGTTACGAAGGTCCAAAAGGTGGTCCGGGAATGCCTGAAATGCTTGCACCTACTTCTTCAATTGCAGGTCGTGGCTTATCTACTAATGTTGCTTTGATCACAGATGGTAGATTCTCTGGTGCTACAAGAGGTATTTCGATTGGTCATATTTCTCCGGAAGCAGCAGAAGGTGGTCCAATTGCATTCGTAGAAAATGGAGATCAAATTGAGATTGATTTAGAAAAACGCACCATTCATTTAGAGGTACCTGATGAGGTATTAGAAGAGCGTAAGAAGAATTGGGTACAGCCTGAGCCAAAAGTAAAATCAGGGTACTTAGCTCGTTATGCAAAGCTAGTAACATCTGCCAACACTGGTGGAGTTTTAAAAGTTTAAAGAACAGGGAGGTGGCATTATAAAGTGAAAACGGTAGAAGAAACCCATACAAGTCAATTGATTTCAGGTTCAAGGATGATTGTGGAAGCATTAAAAAAAGAGAGTGTTGAGGTTGTTTTTGGATATCCAGGTGGTGCCGTATTAAATATATATGACGCTTTATATGACGGAGGAATTCCACATATTTTACCGCGTCATGAGCAAGGTGCGATTCATGCAGCAGAAGGATATGCAAGAGTAACTGGCAAGCCTGGAGTTGTAATCGCAACATCAGGCCCAGGTGCTACGAATATTATCACAGGTCTAGCAGATGCAATGATGGATTCTCTTCCACTCGTTGTGTTTACAGGTCAAGTAGCTGAAGCAGCATTAGGAACGGATGCTTTCCAAGAAGCACCTGTTCTTGGAATCTCCATGCCGATCACAAAACACAATTATCAGGTACTAGATATCAAGGATTTACCGCGAATCATTAAAGAGGCCTTTCATATTGCCACAACTGGAAGACCTGGCCCTGTTTTAATTGATATTCCGAAAAATATAAGTGCGATAATCGGTGAATTTGATTACAAGGATGAACTAAACATACCAGGTTATAAATTTAAAAAGATTCCTAATCAAGATGAAATTGATCAGGTCATTGAAGCCATTAAGTTAGCTAAGAAACCGATTATCCTTGCGGGAGCAGGAGTTCAGTTTGCAGGGGGACACGAGGAATTATTAAAGTTTGCAGAACAAACTCATATCCCTGTAGTCAACACATTATTAGGACTTGGTACCTTCCCTAACACACATCGCTTATTCTTGGGAATGGGTGGCATGCATGGTACATATGCCGCAAATATGGGTCTGTATGAAAGTGATCTTCTCATAAATATTGGTGCTCGTTTTGATGATCGTTTAACTGGAAATCTAGAGCATTTTGCTAAGTTTGCTACAGTTGTTCATATTGATATTGACCCTGCGGAAATTGGTAAAAACATTGATACACATATTCCAGTTATTGGTGATGCAAAAGAAGCCTTAAAACTCCTCTTACAAGCAGACCTTCAGATGTCACAATCTGCTAACTGGAATAACTATTTACAAGATTTAAAGAACGAATACCCGCTCTGGTATAAAGAAGATGGTGTAACTTTTAAGCCTCAACGAGTCATCGAATTGGTACATGAATTAACAAAAGGTGAGGCAATCGTTACAACCGATGTTGGACAGCATCAAATGTGGGCTGCACAATTTTATGGATTTTCCTCTCCAAATAGATGGGTAACATCAGGTGGCCTAGGAACTATGGGCTTCGGATTACCTGCCGCAATTGGAGCGCAAATCGGGGAGCCTGATTCTACGGTTATTGCGATTGTAGGAGATGCAGGTTTTCAAATGACTCTCCAAGAAATCGCATTACTAAAGCAATATAATCTACCGGTAATTGTCGTAATTGTAAATAACCAGGCAATGGGAATGGTTAGACAATGGCAGCAGTTGTTCTACAACGCCCGCTACTCTGAATCTTTGCTTCCTAACCAGCCTGATTATATAAAACTAGCAGATGCATTCGGTGTTAAAGGTGTGTTAGTTGATAACGAAGAGAACTTTGTCACAGTATTTCAAGAAGCACAACAAAGTGGTGAAGCGATGATTATCGATTGTCGTGTAAACCGAATGGAGAATGTGTATCCAATGGTTTCACCCGGCAAAGGAATTCAAGAAATGGAAGGTGTAAAGCCTTGAAACGAACTCTCTCCATGATTGTAAATAATAACCTAGGTGTACTAAACCGGATGACAAATCTTTTTCTACGCAAAGGATTAAATATTGAAAGCCTAACGGTTGGTCCAATTGATGATCATAAAATATCTCTACTAACGGTTGTGCTAAACATTGAAGAGGAAAAAGAGGTAGAACAAATTAAACGCCAGTTAGAAAAACAAATAGATGTCATTCAAATCACCGATATTACACAAAGCTTTCTAAATTTGCCGCTTCAACATAATGTGTGATTTTAGTGTAAAAACCCAACTTTACCCTTTTATTAGAAAAAATAGTCGGAAAATTTAAAATATAAACATTCCAAAGGAGACGAATTAATATGACAGCAAATATGTATTATGATCAAGATATTTCATTAGAGGCACTTAAAGGTAAGAAAGTTGCAGTAATTGGATATGGATCTCAAGGGCATGCACATTCTCAAAACCTTAGAGATAACGGATTTGATGTAGTAGTAGGTCTTCGACAAGGTGGATCTTTCGAAAAAGCTAAAAACGATGGCTTCCAAGTGTTAAGTGTGGCTGAAGCTGCGAGGGCTGCTGATGTTATTATGATCTTACTTCCTGACGAAAGCCAACCAAAGGTATTTAAAAATGAAATAGAACCTTATTTAACTAGCGGTAAGGCATTAGCATTTGCGCATGGTTTCAACGTACATTTTAATCAAGTTGAACCGCCTGCAGATGTAGACGTGTTCTTAGTAGCACCTAAAGGCCCAGGACATTTAGTTCGTCGTGTATTTGTAGAAGGTGGCGGTGTCCCTGCATTATTTGCTGTCTATCAGGACTATACAGGTCAAACAAAAGACCTTGCATTAGCTTATGCTAAAGGTGTTGGTGGTGGGCGTGCCGCTGTCATCGAAACAACATTTGAAGAAGAAACAGAAACAGACCTATTTGGAGAGCAAGCTGTTTTATGTGGAGGTGTTTCAGCATTAGTAAAGGCTGGATTCGAAACATTAACAGAAGCTGGTTATCAACCAGAGGTTGCCTATTTTGAATGTTTACATGAATTAAAACTAATCGTTGACCTATTCTACGAGTCAGGTTTAGAGGGTATGAGATACTCGGTTTCTGATACAGCTCAATGGGGAGATTTCACTGCAGGACCACGTGTTGTGACAGACTCAACAAAAGCTGAAATGAAAAAGATCCTATCTGAAATACAAAGTGGTGAATTTGCAAAGGGTTGGATTCTTGAGAACCAAGCTAATCGTCCTGTATTTAATGCGATTAATAGAAGAGAAAGTCAGCACCCAATTGAAGTGGTTGGCCGTGAGCTTAGAGATAAAATGCCATTTGTCCAATCAAAAAAGAAAGGATTGGTAACTAGTGCGCAAAGTTGATATTTTTGATACAACATTACGCGATGGTGAACAGTCTGCAGGGGTGAATCTTCACCCCCATGAAAAATTAGAGATTGCCCGTCAGCTTGAACGATACGGAGTTGATGTGATGGAAGCAGGATTTGCTGCTTCCTCCAAGGGCGACTTCTTATCTGTTCAACAAATCGGTCAAACCATTAAAAACTGTACAGTTGTTGGTTTAGCAAGAGCAAACAAGGTTGACATTGATACTACCTGGGAAGCACTTAAGGGTGCAGCACACCCAGGTATTCATCTTTTTATCGCTACTTCACCTCTTCATATGGAATATAAACTTAAGATGACACAGCAGGAAGTTATTGAGAAAGCAGTGTGGTCGGTTCAATATGCTTCACGGTTTTTCTCTCATATTCAATGGTCCGCTGAAGATGCAACAAGAAGTGAATGGCCTTTTTTAGCAAACATTATTGAAAAAGTGATTGATGCTGGAGCAAAGGTAATCAACTTACCAGATACAGTTGGATTCATTACTCCTCAGGAATATAGTGAACTGTATACTTACATCATTAAAACGGTACCAAATATAGATAAGGTAAAGCTTTCCTGTCACTGTCATGACGATCTTGGAATGGCAGTAGCTAACAGTCTTGCAGCAATCCATAGCGGAGTTCATCAAGTTGAAGGAACAATCAACGGAATTGGTGAACGTGCGGGGAATGCTGCTCTAGAGGAGATTGCTGTAGCCTTAAAGATTAGAAAAGATACTTATCAAGTACAGACAAATATAGACCTTAAGCAAACCATTAGAACAAGTCAGCTTGTAAGTAAGCTAACTGGTATGGTAGTTCCACAAAATAAAGCTGTTGTAGGAGCTAATGCATTTGCACATGAATCAGGAATTCACCAGGATGGTGTTCTTAAAAACAAGTTAACCTATGAAATTATTGAACCTGAAATGGTAGGTTTGAATTCTAATAAAATGGTTTTAGGAAAGCACTCTGGAAGCCACGCTTTTAAGGAAAGATGCCGGGAGTTAGGTATTAACCTTAGTGAATCTGAAGAAAAGAAGCTTTTCCAATCCTTTAAAGAGCTGACTGCCAAAAAGAAAGAAGTAACCGAAGATGACATCTTTGCTCTTATGATGGATTCTAGTTTAAAGGGGATTGGCTCAGGCTACGAATTAGAACAACTTCAAGTATCTTATGGCTCTAACTTAATCCCTACCGCTACCATTCTCGTAAAAACACCTGAAGGAACAATCTTACAAGAATCAGGTACTGGATCAGGAAGTGTAGAGGCTGTTTATAATACGATTGCTCGTTTACTAGACGGTCCCGCTCAATTAGTAGATTATCGCATTCAATCCACAACAAATGGTCATGATGCACTAGCAGAGGTGTATGTGAAGCTTAACTATGATGGTTACGTAAGTAGTGGGCGCGGAATCGAGCATGATGTATTAGAAGCTTCCGCAAAGGCATACCTAGATGCTGTAAATCGAAATCTAGTTAAAACATGGTTTGGTTACCAGTCAAAAGGAGTAGAGGTTCTATGAACTTTCAAATCGCCATCTTAGAAGGAGACGGAGTCGGCCCTGAAATCGTGAAAGAGGCTGTATTGTTGCTGAACCATATTGGCGAACAGTATGGACACTCGTTCGAATTTCAGTATGGTAAGATCGGTGGGTTAGCGGTTGATGAGGAAGGAACGCCATTACCAGAACGGACAGTTGAGTTATGCAAGAAAAGTGATGCTGTTCTACTTGGTGCAGTTGGAGGTCCTAAATGGGACAATGAGACAGCGGAAAGACGACCAGAAGCAGGATTATTACAAATTCGCAAAGAGCTACAACTCTTTGCGAATATACGTCCTGTAAAGGTATTTGAAACACTAGCAGATACTTCACCTTTAAAAGAAGAAGTGATCAAGGATGTCGATTTTGTTATTGTACGCGAATTAACAGGCGGAATCTATTTTGGAACTCCACGCGAGCGTAGGATGACTGAGAATGGACTTGAAGTGATTGATACTCTTGTTTACAAAGAATCAGAGATTGAAAGAATTCTACGTGAAGCTTTTGAGTTAGCAAATCAACGAAACAAAAAACTCACATCAGTTGATAAGGCAAATGTATTAGAAAGTAGCCGTGTTTGGAGAGAATGTGCAAACACGCTTTCCAAACACTACCCTGAGGTTGAGCTTCAACATATGCTGGTAGACAATGCTGCGATGCAATTGATTAAGAATCCATCACAATTTGATGTCATCGTTACTGAAAATATGTTTGGTGATATTTTAAGTGACGAGGCCTCGGTCATTACAGGATCAATTGGTTTACTTCCATCTGCTAGTTTAGGAGTTGGTCCAAGTTTATATGAACCCATTCACGGTTCTGCTCCAGACATAGCTGGTCAAAACAGTGCAAACCCTTTGGCTACACTTTCATCGGTTGCATTAATGCTTCGCTACTCACTTGGACTTCACCAAGAGGCCCAGGACATAGAGGAAGCTATTGAGGCAGTTCTTCACTATGGTTATAGAACAAAAGATCTTGCTGGGCCTTCTGAAAAATTCTTAACAACCACTGAAATGGGCGAAAAGGTTCGGACAACTTTAACTTCGAAAAAAGTGATCATGAACTAGCAAATCTATTTAAAAGTAGGTGATTCTGTGAAACCAAAGACATTAGTTGAAAAAATTTGGGACCAACATATCGTGGTTCAAGAACCAAATAAGCCAGATTTACTTTATATCGATTTACATTTAATTCATGAGGTAACCTCTCCTCAAGCATTCGAAGGGATTCGACTTGCAAATCGCAAGGTCCGTCGACCGGACCTTACATTTGCAACCATGGATCATAACGTTCCGACGATGAATCCTTTCTACATTACGGATGAAATCGCATTAAATCAAATTGAAACGCTAAAGAAAAATTGTGAGGAGTTTGGGATAACACTAGCTGACCTTCATAGTTCAGAACAAGGAATAGTACATGTGATTGGTCCAGAACTTGGACTAACTTCTCCAGGTAAGACTATAGTATGTGGTGACAGTCACACCTCAACGCACGGAGCATTTGGAGCACTCGCTTTTGGAATAGGAACAAGCGAAGTAGAGCATGTGTTATCTACTCAATGTTTATGGCAAGCAAAGCCAAAAACATTAAGAATTGAATTAACCGGAGAACGTCCATTAGGTATAGCCTCTAAGGACATTATTTTGGGCTTGATTGCTAAGTATGGTGTTGATTTTGGCACTGGATACATCATCGAATACACAGGTGATGTAGTTCGGAATATGTCAATGGAAGAGCGTATGACTGTTTGTAATATGTCGATTGAAGCAGGCGCAAAAGCAGGTCTTATTCAGCCAGATGAAACTACCTTCACCTACTTAAAAGGAAAGAAATATTCACCTCAAGGGGAAGAGTTTGATCAAGCAGTTGAGTATTGGAAAACACTATTTTCAGATGAGGATGCTGTATTCGATCGTGTTCTTCAATTTGATGTAAGTGGGCTTGATCCACAGGTAACATGGGGAACAAACCCAGCGATGGGTGTTAGTGTTAATGGAGTCGTGCCTAATCCTGATGACTTTGATGATCCAGTTCAAAAGACAACCATTAGTAAAGCACTTGCCTATATGGGGCTTCAAGCAGGTATGAATATAAAGGATATTGATATTGATTATGTCTTTATCGGTTCCTGTACGAACTCAAGAATTGAAGATTTGCGTGAAGCTGCCAGAGTTGTTAGGGGTAGAAAGGTTTCACCACAAGTAACAGCTTTAGTTGTACCAGGATCAAAGCAAGTAAAACAAAAGGCTGAAGAAGAAGGACTAGATCAGATTTTTGTGGAGGCTGGTTTTGAGTGGCGAGAATCGGGCTGTAGCATGTGCTTAAGCATGAATCCTGACGTAGTTCCGCCTGGTAAGCGTTGTGCGTCCACATCCAATCGTAATTTTGAAGGAAGACAAGGAAGAGGTGCCCGTACCCACTTAGTGAGTCCTGCAATGGCTGCGGCTGCGGCTGTAACCGGTCATTTTATTGACGTAAACGAACTAGCTCGCCCAGGGAGTGTTGTTTCATGAAGCCATTTATAACACATACAGGATTGGTAGCCCCATTACCAGTTGCTAATGTTGATACGGATCAAATTATACCGAAGCAATTTCTTAAAAGAATAGAACGGACCGGATTTGGGCAGTTTTTATTCTATGACTGGAGATTCAATGAGGATGGAAGCCTGAATGAAACTTTCTGTTTAAATAGCAAGTGCTATCAAGGTGCTAGCATCCTGATATCTAACCATAACTTTGGCTGTGGCTCTTCAAGAGAGCACGCTCCTTGGGCCTTGTTAGATTATGGATTCCGTGCAATTATTGCACCTTCTTATGCAGATATCTTTTATAATAATTGTTTTAAAAATGGAATTTTACCTATTGTATTAAAGGAAAAAGAGGTTTATGGTTTATTGAACCTTTCAAAAGAAGGTCCGTTTGAACTAAGTATTGACCTTAAGAATCAAACAGTTACAACCTCTGATCAAGCTGTATTTTCCTTCGATACTGATCCATATCGCAAAAAGATGCTTTTAGAAGGCCTAGATGATATTGGATTAACTGAAAAATATGATACTGAAATTTCCACTTTTGAACAAAAACGAGAATTACTCTTTAAGTAAGTCAAAGGTAGAGGGGTAGGAATTCCTACTTCTCTTTTGTTCGTAAGTTAATTTTTCTGAATATATAGAAAAAGAGGAGTTTAATTATGGGGCAAATATATAATTTTTCAGCTGGTCCATCTGTTTTACCTAAACCAGTGTTAGAGAAGGTTCAAGAAGAGCTGCTTTCTTACCAAGGTCTTGGAATGTCTGTTATGGAAATGAGTCACCGTTCTCAGTATTTTGAAGAAATTATTAAGCAAGCAGAAAATTTATTAAGGCAGCTTATGAATATCCCCCAAAATTATAAAGTGCTCTTTATTCAAGGGGGAGCATCCTTACAATTTTCAATGGTGCCTATGAATCTTCTCCATCAATACCATCATGCTTATTATGTTGACTCTGGATCTTGGTCAGAAAAAGCAATAAAAGAAGCGAAAAAACATGGGGAAATTACTATTTTAGCTTCTTCTAAAGAAGAGAATTATACAAAGATTCCACCTATTAACTTACTAGATATTAAATCAAACGCAGATTACTTACATATTACAACTAATAATACAATTGAAGGAACCAGGTTTTCAACACTCCCTGAAACAGGGAATATCCCACTTGTTGCAGATATGTCTTCCAACATTTTATCTGAGGTGTATGACGTGTCAAAATTTGGACTGATTTACGCTGGAGCACAGAAGAACATCGGACCAGCTGGATTAACAGTCGTCATTGTTAGAGAGGATTTACTAGGTGCTTTTCAAAAAGAAAATCCTACCATGCTGAACTACGAGACTTACTCTAGTTCAGGATCTCTTTACAATACACCTCCAACATTCCCTATTTACGTAACAAAACTTGTATTAGAATGGCTTCAAGCATTAGGTGGTGTAACTGAAATGGAGAAGATTAATCGTGCAAAAGCAAACCTGTTGTATGCCTTTATTGAAGAATCTTCTCTGTTTGTAAGTCGGGTAGAAGTGAGCAGCCGTTCTTTAATGAATATCCCATTTACGACGTCATCTGATCAGCTAAACAGTGAATTTTTACAATTTGCTGCCTCTAAAGGACTGATCACATTGGAAGGACACCGATCCACAGGAGGCATGCGTGCGAGTATATACAATGCGATGCCTATTGAAGGAGTCGAAAAGCTTGTAGATTGCATGAAAGAATTTGAAATAGAGCATAGATAGGGGAAGATATTCATGTATAACATTCAAGTATATAATTCAATCGCTGAGCGAGGATTAGCAGTTTTAAATGATACCAATTACACAGTCGGAAGTGTCGAGAATGTGGATGCTATTCTTTTACGAAGCTATAACTTGCAAGATGAAACGATTTCCTCTTCTGTAAAAGCAATTGCAAGAGCTGGAGTCGGCGTAAATAATATACCAGTCGAAGCATTAACTGAACGAGGAGTCATTGTGTTTAACACTCCAGGTGCAAATGCAAACGCAGTAAAAGAATTAGTATTGATGAGCTTGATTGCTTCATCACGTAACTTGTTTAGGGCAGTTACATGGACAAATACATTGCAGGGTGAAGGTGAAACCGTACCACAGCAAGTTGAAGCAGGAAAAAAGGAATTTGTTGGTACGGAAATCCAAGGAAAACGGTTAGGGGTTATTGGTGTTGGAGCAATTGGAGTATTGGTTGCTAATGATGCAACCGCACTCGGAATGGAGGTTGTAGCATACGACCCGTTTATTTCAGTCAACACTGCTTGGCAGTTATCCCGAGATGTACAGCGTGCACATAGCCCCGAGGAAATCTTTCAAACATGTGATTATATAACGATGCATGTTCCTTTAACAGAGCAAACAAAAGAAATGCTTAATACTAAGGCATTTCAGCAAATGAAGCCAGGAATGAAGGTGTTAAACTTTTCACGTGGTGAACTCGTTCACGAGAGGGATTTAAAACAAGCCATTGAGGAGAATATTGTTTCCAGCTATATTACAGATTTTCCAAATGATGACCTCCTTGGGATGAAAAATGTGGTGGCTATTCCGCATTTAGGTGCATCCACGCATGAATCGGAAGTAAACTGTGCGATTATGGCTGCTAATCAATTAAAGCAATTTTTAGAAACAGGAAACATACAAAACTCTGTTAATTTCCCTAATGTATATATGCCTGTTACGGGAAGAAAGAGATTGACGGTTGTTCATCAGAATATCCCAAACATGGTGGGACAGATTACATCACTACTAGCAAATCATTCTATCAATATTGCTGACATGATGAACCGGAGTAAAGGCCAATGGGCATATACCCTAATTGATCTCGATCAAGATGTTGATCATAAAGAAAAACTGATCAAACAGGTTATGGAGATTTCTGGGGTTCGACATGTACGAATCATATAAGCCATCTAACACCACTTTAGTAATCGTAAGCTTGAAGTACAGGAGGGCTAAGAGTTGATAAAAGCAGTGTTTTTCGATCTAGATGATACATTACTTTATGATCAAAAGAGTGTAAAGGTAGCATTTAATGCTACATGCAGACTTGCTCAAGGAAGATTCGGGATTGATCCCGAAGCTTTAGAAACAGCTGTTAGACAAGAAGCAACTAACCTATATTCATCTTATGAAACGTATGAATTTACAAAGATGATTGGTATTAACCCATTTGAAGGGCTATGGGGAGACTTTTTAGATGAGGATGACAACTTTCAGAAAATGAAAGAAATCGTACCTATATATCGAAAAGAAGCTTGGACTAGAGGGTTATTACGATTAGGCATAGATGACGAAAACTTTGGTTATGAATTAGCAGAACGTTTTCCAAAAGAAAGAAGAAAAAGCCCTTTTGTTTATGAAGAGTCCTTTCAAGTGCTAAACAAGTTAAAAGAAGAAGGATATCAACTGCTTCTTTTGACGAATGGCTCTCCAGATTTGCAGAACACAAAATTATCAATCACATCAAAACTAATACCCTATTTTGATCATATTATTATTTCGGGAGCTTTTGGAAGAGGCAAACCAGATCCCACTATATTTGAACATGCTTTACAAAAAATGAAACTAGATAAAGAGATGGCCATTATGGTAGGAGATAATTTATTGACAGATATTCTGGGTGCATCTCGCATTGGAATGAAATCAGTTTGGATTAATCGTGAAAACAAAGTAAAAACAGACATTTTTCCAGATTATGAAATTAAGCATCTTGAAGAACTTTTCCCAATCTTAAAATCTTTAAATAATTAGTTGTTCTATAAATATTTTTAAGTACATGAGACCATCTTTGGCCTTATGTACTTATTTTTATTTTGGCCTACTTCAAGATGGTGATTAATTACTGGAAGCTTCTACTATGGTCGACTCAATGATTAACAAAAATAATTGTTTCTACTATTTGGTATTGCTAGAATAAAGATACTCCATAACAATAAAATCGAGGAGGAGCATATGAAAAAACTAAATCAAGAAATTATTGATGCGTATGAACTATTACTGGATATCGATTCCGTTAAAAAGGGCCTAGAATATATAGAGCGCACGCAAGAAGATACACTAGAAGAACAAATTCGTTTAACGGAAATTCCAGCTCCTACCTTTCATGAAGAAGTACGTGGTGAGTATTTTCAGAATAAATTTTTAGAACTAGGCTTGCAGGATGTAAAAAGGGACCGAGTCGGTAATATAATCGGTTTGCGACCAGGTAAGAGTGATGGACCTACTTTAGTCGTTTCTGCTCATTTGGATACCGTATTCCCGGAAGGCACCGAGATTAAAGTGAGCAAGAAGAATGGCAAAGTGTATGCGCCAGGCATTTCCGATGATGGAAGAGGATTAGCGGCACTTTTAACTCTTATAAACACGATGCAAAAACTAGAATTCGAGACGATAGGAGATCTTTTATTTGTTGCAACAGTTGGGGAAGAGGGCTTAGGAGATTTGAGAGGCGTTAAGGGTTTATTTGAAGATAGAGAAGACCTAGACGGCTTTATTTCAATTGAACCGGGCTCACCGTCAAGAATTATCTATTTAGCAACAGGGAGTCGACGTTATCGAGTGACTTACAAAGGTACAGGTGGTCATAGCTTCGGTGATTTCGGTACACCAAGTGCAATTCATGCACTAGGAAGAGCGGTTTCGTTAATTTCAGATTTACAAGTACCAGCTGAACCAAAAACTACTTTTAATATTGGAAAAATATCAGGGGGAACTTCTGTTAACACCATTGCCCAAGAATCTACGATGATCATTGATATTCGCTCAACAGAACCTGATTCATTGCTTAAAATCGAAAGTAAAATACTTGAGGCACTTAACGAAGCGGTATATGCAGAGAATAATCGTTGGGGGAAGGAAGTTATTGAGATAGATATTGAGTTAGTGGGAGACCGTCCCGCAGGTTCTCAACCTGATGACTCCACAATTGTTCAGGTTTCATTGGCATCAACAAAGGCTATTGGACAACCACCGGAATTATTGGGCCCGATAAGTACAGACTCAAATGTGCCGATAAGCTTAGGTATCCCTGCTGTCACCTTAGGAGGAGGAGGAGAGTATGGAGGTGTTCATACTCTTGAGGAATGGTTTGATCCAACTAATGCACATTTAGGGGTACAGCAAATATTGTTGACGATCCTCGGTCTTGTTGGAGTAAATCATGTAACTAGACCATTGTTAGATAAGATTAGTAGAACATAATATTATTATGTTAATTAATAGTGGTGGTAGATATTATTAAGGAGAAGATAAAGAGAGTAGACAAAAAAAAGAAAGCACAATTTCTCTAACAAAATTGACCTTTTAACAGTAAAACGCCCTCAAACTGAGGGCGTTTTACTGTTAAAGATTTTTTTACTCAATACTCTCTGGAAGACTTTCTTCCATAATCTCAACTGTTAATTTTTTTACTCTTCGATTATCTACTTCATCAACAACAACCTTTAAATTCTCATATAAAAAGTATTCTCCGTTTGAAGGAATGGACTCAAAACTCTCTAACACCCAACCACCAAGCGTATGATAGGATGTTTCGGGTTCTTCGACATCTAAAAGCTCTGAAAATTTCTCTAATTGATATTGTCCATCAAACTTATATACTCGTTCATTCTTTTTAGTCATTAAGTTTGTTTTTTCATCTTGTTCGTCCCAAATCTCACCAACAATCTCCTCGAGAATATCCTCTAATGTTAGTAATCCTGAGGTACCACCATATTCATCTAACACAATTGCCATATGTACTTTGTTTTTTTGCAATTTCGGTAGAAGGGTTGAAATACGCATAGATTCCACAACAAATAGGGGATCACGTAATAATTCTCTAACATCTACCTTATTGTACATTAATAAATGCGCAAAGAATTCCTTCTCAGACAGTATACCGATCACCTTATCTATACTCTCTTCATAAACTGGAACTCTTGAAAAACGCTCTTCAAAAAATATTTTCTTTATATCATCTATTGGTTGATTTATATCGATTGCTACCATATCAGTTCGTGGAGTTAAAATTTCTCTCGCAAGGATATCATTAAAGTCCATTGTTCGATGTATGAGTTCTCGTTCCTCTTTATCAATTACTCCTTCTTCTTCACTCATACTAATCATTGCTTTTAATTCTTCTTCCGTTACAGAAGGCAAGTCATCTTCTTTCTTAAAGAACTTTGATACGAAGATTTTCAGCTTAATAAAGAAGAAATTAATAGGAGCAAGTACTTTAATTAATATAAATAATATACCAGAAATCAGAAGGGTATAAGATTCGGCACGCTCTTTAGCTAACGACTTAGGAAGAATCTCACCAAAAATTAGGACTAAAATCGTCATTGTTACTGTACTTATAATCAGTCCAGTATTTCCTCCGAAAATATCATCAGCTAATTTTGCTGATATACTCGCTGCTGCGATATTCACAATATTATTTCCAATCAAAATGGTAGATAAAGCTTTATCAAAATTTTCAGTAATATAATAAGCCTTTTTACTACCTGGTTTTCCTTCATCAACGAAGTTTTTTAATCTAATCTTATTTACACTTGAGTAAGCTGTTTCCGCAGAAGAAAAGAAAGCAGATAACAAAATTAAGGTAAATAGTAAGATTAATGAAAACAGTGGTATTTCGTCCAAAAACATTCACACCCTCAAATAATTTTTATCTATACATTATAATACCCTGAAAAGTAACAAAAATGAGTAAACTATACAGTTTTGATGTCTTTCAGAGTAATCCTTTACATATTATACCTCATATTAATTTAATAGTGGGAAAAATTGTCTTACTTTATTAGCATAAGGTATAATGTATAGCTATAAATACAGAAATCTATACTAGTTAATTTATATGCATAAAATAAATGAAAGAGACCCAGGTTCGGGTCTCTTTTTTGATCAACTCTACATACCTTGTTGATCTTTGAGGTGTTGTTCTGCCATGGCCACAAGGCGCTTTGTCATTTCGCCTCCGACAGAACCGTTTGCTCGCGCGGTTGTATCAGCACCAAGTTGAACTCCAAACTCATTGGCTATTTCTTGCTTCATTTGATCAAGAACATTTCCTGCACCAGGAACCAGAAGTTTGTTTCTTGCCATGATACATCACTCCCGACGAAGTTTTGAACCCAAAAGTGGTTCTCGATTAGCTTAACCGATTAGCAGGAAATTATCAGTTATTTCTTGGGAAACCGCAGGATTAGACGAAATTATCATTAAATCTACTGCGTTTGTCTGTATATGTTGAAAACGCTGTAGAATTATGATATATACTGTAAAATCCCGCCAATCTGATGTACTTTCCTTAAGGGGTAAATGTTAAACTTTGATTACCACCATAGGAAGAAAGGAGTTTGATCCATGATGATGTCTGTCATTATATTATTTCTATTAACGGGTTTAGCAGAGATAGGTGGAGGTTATTTAATTTGGTTATGGTTAAGAGAAGGAAAGCCTTCATGGTATGGTCTAATTGGTGGTATTTCTCTTGTCATCTATGGAATCCTCCCAACATTACAAGCATTTCCTTCTTTCGGAAGGGTATATGCTGCATACGGGGGAGTGTTCGTCGTTCTCGCCATTTTATGGGGTTGGTGGATAGATAAAAAGACACCCGACTTATATGATTGGTTAGGTGCTTCAGTATGTCTGATTGGTGTGTCTATCATATTATGGGCTCCCCGTCATTAATTTACCATATAAGAACCTATCAAAAGAAGCCTAACTTTTGATATACTCGTATAGCAATTAATTTTTGAAATAGGTGATTGATATGCATCAAAGATTTTCCCCTCAACCGACTGGATTAACAAATACAACGATACCTTATGCTAGTCTAGCTGATACATGTAATAGTGAGACACTAGTCACTCACGAAGAACATGATCATTATTATTTCCGAGCATTAGAGAGAAATGGAATTTATTTAAATCAACCACAAATAGAAGCTGTGAGACATAAAGACGGCCCACTTTTAACACTAGCTGGTGCCGGGTCTGGAAAAACCTCAGTTTTAGTTTCTCGAACGGGTTATTTGATACAAGTTCACCAAGTACAACCTCGTCATATCCTACTCGTTACATTCTCAAAAAAAGCTGCTGATGAAATGAAAGATCGAATAGGCCAATTACCGGGAATGAACCTTTCAGTAACGAGTTCGATACAAGCCAGTACTTTTCATTCATTTTTTCTAACCATCCTAAGAAGTAGAGGGTATTCCGAAGACATTATAAGCAGTGACCGCTATAGACAAATGATCATGAAACAGTTAATGAGAGAGCTAGGAGTACATGATTCCTACCAACCTGAAACACTTTTGGCACTTTTCTCATCTTATAAGGTGAATTTAATAAGTGATCTCCCTTCAAAAACAGAGGAAGAGAAAGAAATAAAAACACTTTTCTTGAAGTATGAGGATTGGAAGACACGACAAGGCAAAATGGACTTTGATGATATCCTAGTAAAATCTTATCATTTACTACAAGAAACCCCCGCTCTAGTTAATGCCTTACAGGAGCGGTTTCAATATATTATGGTGGACGAGTTTCAAGATACCAATCTCATTCAATATGAATTGATAAAGCTAATTACAAATTCAAGTAAAAATCTCTTTGTTGTGGGTGATGATGATCAAACGATTTACTCCTTCAATGGAGCACGAAATGAGTTCATTTTACAATTCGATCAGGAGTTTTCTAACGCCAAAACAATTACTTTAGACATAAATTATCGTTCATCAGATTCCATAGTCGGCCTAGGAAATGAAGTGATAAAGCATAATCAGCATAGAAAGATAAAGACATTAAAGGCTACGAAACCTAGTAGGTTTCAACCCATGTATAGTCGCCCTAATACAACTGACGATGAAGCGAAGTGGATTGTTGAGGATGTGAAACAAAAGATAGAGAGTGGTAGTCATCAGTATAATAATTTTGCAATATTGCACCGAACTGCTAGTAATAATAGAGCTATATTTGAACAATTAATGATAGAGAAGATACCCTTTATTTTATATTCAGGAACAGATAAGCTTTTTTATGATCATTGGACCGTTAAACCTTTAATTGATTATTTGAAGCTTTCCCTCGATCCTAGGCATTTTGATGCAATGGATGGAATTGTCTCAACACTATATATACAACGAGAAAAAGCAATGGATTTTATATGGAATAAAGAACAAAATGGCGCTAAAAAGTATCCGTTGATTCACCTAGTTGATTACCCTGGTCTCCGAAGCTTTCAAATTGAAAAAGTAAAAGAGAGAGTTCGCTTGCTGAAGGAATGCAAAGATCTCGAACCAGTTGCTGCCATAAAAAAATTACGACAATCGTTTTACGATAAATATTTAGAAACCGAAGGTAAGCAGCAAGCAACTGTCCAAAAGGAAGATATCAAGGAAATGCTAGATGAACTAGAAGCGTCAGCAAAGCGCTTTATCACCATATCTGATTTCATTCATTTTATTGAAGAAATTGTAGAGCAACATCAGAATATGAAAAAGGGTAGCTTCACCAATCAGCAGACCGTGTCATTAATGACCATTCATAAAGCAAAAGGTTTAGAGTTTAGGTCTGTCTATTTAATAGGAGCCTCAGAAGGAATTATTCCTCATATAACTGCTCTAGAAGCAGGAAAATTACAAGAGGCAGGACCAAAAGAAGCTGCTCGTATTAAGATTGAACGAGCAATTGAAGAAGAGAGACGATTAGCTTATGTAGGTGTTACAAGAGCAAAAGAAGAGCTCACCATACTTTCTCCAGCATACTATCGAGGAAAAAAAGTAGAAGTATCTAGGTTTTTCCTAGAAGCCTTTCAAAAAGAAAAAGTTGTTCCAAAAAGGGCTTCATCGGAAACTGTACTGGCCTGGTTATGCTCCAAAGAAGGCTGTATTGCCTGGCAAAGGATTACGAATTATGAAGAAGCTGAGACTGAAATAACTAAAGAATGTCCTATGTGTAAATCACCTATGAAAAAGGGACCAAAAGAAATTTAAAGTTTGAAGTGACCGTTGTAAAGGTCACTTCATTTTCTCTTTAGTTGCCGCCTCGTAACTCGTTGTGTTTAGGCTCACCAAGATCATTACCGAAATCTTTATCTTGATTGATTGCATGACTAGCCTTTTTCATTTTTTTTGTTTGATTTTTATGACTATCTCTTTTGGCCATCGTTTTCTTTCCCTCTTTTCTAGCTATTTTTTTACATAGTTAGTTTGTACAGATTGAACGATAATCATTACGTTCTTCTTAAGAGTTGAAGACTATGCTTTAAAAGGCTATGCTTAATATAGTTTAAATGGGAAAGGACTGCTTCTATGAGTAAACAATTAGTATTAGCCGAAAAACCCTCTGTGGGTCGAGACCTAGCAAGAGTGTTAGGCTGTCATAGGAAGGGAAATGGCTTTTTTGAAGGTTCACAATATATCGTAACCTGGGCATTAGGACATCTAGTAACACTAGCAGACCCGGAGACCTACGATGAGAAATATAAGACATGGAAACTTGAGGATCTTCCTATGTTACCAACGTCATTAAAATTATCAGTAATTAAACAAACTGGTAAACAATTTCAGACTGTAAAATCACAAATAGCACGAAATGATGTAAAAGAAATTATTATTGCCACTGATGCGGGACGTGAAGGAGAGCTTGTAGCAAGATGGATTATTGAAAAAGCTCGGATTCAGAAACCGATTAAACGCCTTTGGATTTCTTCCGTAACTGACCGTGCGATTAAAGAGGGTTTCTCAAAGCTACGAAACGGTAGAGAATACGAAAACCTTTATGCTTCTGCAGTAGCTCGTTCTGAAGCAGATTGGTATGTAGGATTAAATGCTACAAGAGCATTAACTACTAAGTATAATGCACAGCTTTCATGTGGTCGCGTACAGACACCAACACTTGCGATGATTGCAAAACGAGAAGATGAAATTAAGGATTTTCGCCCAAAAACGTACTACGGTATTAAGGCTCAGACAGAAAAATTAACGTTAACGTGGCAGGATCCAAAAACAAAGGATCAGAAAAGTTTTGATAAGGACAGAATTCAAACTATATTAACTTCTTTAAACAAGCAGAAAGCAGAGCTGGTTGATATAAATAAGGTTTCTAAAAAGTCATTTTCGCCACAGTTATATGATTTAACTGAGCTTCAGCGTGATGGTCATAAGCTATTTGGATTCTCTGCCAAAGAAACTCTATCCATTATGCAAAAGCTGTATGAACAACACAAGCTTGTAACCTATCCAAGAACTGACTCTCGATATCTTTCTACAGATATGGTTGATACCTTAAAGGATCGTATAGAAGCAGTCATGATTCCTGGTTATGTCCCACTGGCTCGAAAAGCATTAACAACGATGAGGGTTAGCAAAGCTTTTGTTGATAACAGTAAAGTTTCTGATCACCATGCCATTATTCCTACTGAGCAGCGCGCAGACTTAAGGGCTTTGAGCGATAAGGAGCGAAAAATATATGATTTAATTGTTAAGCGCTTTTTAGCCGTTATGTTTCCACCTTATGAATATGAACAAACGACGGTTACAGCTAGAATTGGATCAGAAACGTTTGTTGCTCGTGGTAAAACGGTATTATCTGCAGGTTGGAAAGAAGTTTATGGAACCATATCCGATGATGAAGAGGATGAGCGATCTGAGCAGTTACTGCCACCTGTAAACAAAGGGGATGTATTACATGTTCTAAACCTCTCTCAGACAACAGGAGAAACCAAGCCGCCAAGCAGGTTTAACGAAGGTACGCTTTTATCAGCCATGGAAAACCCAACAAAGTTTATGGCAGGGGAAAGCAAAGAACTCATCCAAACAATTGGTAAAACAGGGGGCCTTGGGACAGTAGCAACAAGAGCAGATATTATTGAAAAACTGTTTAACAGTTTTCTACTTGAACAAAAAGGGAAAGAAATTTTTATCACCAACAAGGGGAAACAACTTTTAGAACTAGTACCTGAGGATTTAAAATCACCGGCATTAACAGCAGAGTGGGAACTTAAGCTAGAACTTATTGCCAAAGGCAACTTAAAGAAAGAAAAATTCATTACTGAAATAAAAGATTATGCAAAAACAGCTGTTCATGAAATTAAAAATAGTGAAGCCCGTTTTAAACATGATAATATGACTGGGACAAAATGTCCTGATTGCGGTAAACTCATGCTTGAGGTTAGTGGAAAGAAAGGGAAAATGCTCGTTTGTCAGGACCGAGAATGTGGACACCGTAAAAACATATCAAAAGTTACGAATGCCCGTTGTCCTAATTGTCATAAAAAACTTGAACTCCGCGGACAGGGTGATGGACAGATCTTTTTCTGTAAATGTGGACATCGTGAAAAACTATCTACCTTCCAGGAAAGAAGAAAGAGTAATCAAAATAGCAAAGTCTCCAAGCATGAAGTAAACAAATACCTTAAAAAGCAGGATGATGCACCTGTAAATACTGCTTTAGCAGATGCATTGGCGAAATTAAACTTAAAAAAGTAGGTCTTTCAAACCCATAATAATAAACAAACAAGCATCGATTCTTACTGATGCTTGTTTTGTTTTTGAAGATTTCCCATGATTCTTTGTCTATTTTCGAAAGCTTGGACATAAGATGTACAAGTTGTACTGATAAAGAGCTTGGAGTGATCTCATTTGAGTATAAGTATTTTAGTAAGTTACGTCTTATTAGGTATTACATTAGCAGCTCCAATTGGTCCCGTTAATTCTGTTCGCCTTGATAAAGGATTAAAAAATGGTTTTTTGCACGCATGGGTTGTTGGAGTAGGGTCGATGATTGCCGATGGTATATTTATGGCATTGGTTTATTTCGGAGTTGTTCATTTCCTAGAGTCTCCACCCATTCAGGTATTTCTATGGTTATTTGGAGGATTCGTTCTGATCTACTCAGGTGTAGAAAATATTTTGAGTGCCAATAAAATAAATCTTCATCACATAAGAAGTAAAGATTCATTATTAAAATGCTTTTTAACAGGATTTATCATGTCTATTTCTAGTCCGTTATCCATCCTTTTCTGGCTCGGTATTTATGGCTCGGTACTGGCAAAAACAGCTGTAACCTATGGAACACAAGAGCTATTAATTTATAGCTCAATGATTTTCCTAGGCTTAGCTGTTTGGGACCTTTTTGTTGCAAGTTTAACTTCAGGCTTTAGGAAATTCCTGACGTTGAAGAGTATCATTATCATCTCCATAGTATCTGGGGTGTCGTTAATCGGCTTTGGAATCTATTTTGGGTTCCAAGGGATTCATGCATTGTTCGGTTGGTAAGTTAACTCAATTGGCCCGTTCTGATAAGATATCCTCAATGATCTCAATATGAACCTTTGCCCACGCTCGCTCATGGAAATGTAAGTAGATACCGAGTAATAAGAGGGATACATATATAAGGACAAAGGGAACCCATAAATTAAAGTTACCAAAAAGCAAATTAAGCAACGGTTTAGAAAAAATAAATAACAACCAAGGTACAGTTGTTACTAGTAATGGAATAGATCCAGAAGCTTGTTGCTCCTTCATCATCTGATATTTAATTTTATGAAGCAAGGAGCGGTCGAGCGTTTGATAAAATTTAATAATAGAAGTGAGTTCATTAATTTCCTTTATTTGCGTTTGCTGCTCTTGTTGAGAACTTTTTATCTTCAAAAAAAACTTATGTGCATCACCACGAAAAGTAAACATACAGGTCCCTCCCAAACCTTAATGTGTCCGAATATATCTAATCTAAACGTGAAAGCTTAGATAAAGTTGGATTATTTTAATTTGAGGGAGGGACTGTTTAATGATGTGGAAACTCAACTATGACTGTTGTCCCCTTATTTTCTTCACTATGTATTCTAAAGATTCCGTTATGATTTTCAATAATCTTTATGGTTGTCATGAGTCCGAGTCCGGTACCTTTTTCTTTTAACGTATAAAATGGTTGACCAATATTATGGAGACGGTCCTTTGGAATCCCAACTCCATTATCCTGAATGGATACTTTTGTTACTTCATTTACAAGCTCAACCGTAACATCAATGGTACCACCATTCGTAATTGCTTCAGTTGAATTTTTTAAAATATTAATAAATGCCTGCTTAAGTTCGTTTACATCACATAATACGGTTACCTCTTGGTTAACGGTGTGTAGGTTAATATCAACCTGATGTAATAAGGCCTCAGGTTTGAGTAGGGTTATGATTTCAGATATAATTTTGTTCAGATCAAATCGGCGGAAATCTTTTGCCTGTGGCTTTGCTAAGATTAAAAAGTCATTCGTTACTTGATTCAATCGGTCGAGTTCTGAAAGGATCACATCATAATAAAGAGTAGAGTGAGCAGATTCCCGCATTACTTGGATAAAGCCCTTGATACTTGTTAATGGATTTCTAATCTCATGAGCAATTCCTGCTGCAAGCTGTCCAACTACTGCAAGCTTATCGGAAACCATTAATAACTCTTCTGTTTTCTTCCTCTCTGAAATGTCTCTTAAAACAAGCTGCACACATTTTAGCTGATTATAATAACAAAGAATTGCCTTTGACTCTACATACAAAGGGCGTCCACTGCTATGAATTAATTCAATTTCTAGTAGGTCGTAGCATGCGTTTTCATTACCTCTATACGCTTCTTCTTGTCTCCTTGCAATAATTTCATGAGTAGAAGGATGAGCGTATTTTAATATCGAATCACCTGTAGCCGTTCCGTATTCATAGCCAAGTAATTGATACATAGCGGGGTTAGCGTACAAAATGATCCCATTATGGTGAATAAGAATACCATCAGGATGATTTTCAACTAAATTTTTATACCGTTCTTCACTTTCTTGTTGTTTTTGCAAAGATTTATTTTCTAAAATAGAATGTAAGATATAGCTACACATAGAAGAGATAAAAAAATAAGGAATAATAACTAAATAAAGGGTTTGATTAGTGATCTCAATATCAAATAGTAGTAGAAGGAATAAGAGTAAGATAAAGGCAGACACAATTAAGATACTAAATATTACAAGTGGATTAAGTCTATTAATTTGTTTATAATTCATAAATTTCAAACACTAGACACTCCTTTCAATTAGTATAGTAATCTAAGACTATCTTTTATCATAACCAAATTTCACAAAAAATGGAAGAGGTAATAAAGCGCTTTCATTTTTAAATTTTATCAGATTAATAGTGAAGGGGATAGAAAAATGAAAAAAGCAGTAATATTTGATTTTGACGGACTAATAGTTGATACTGAGTCACTTTGGTTTGAAGTTTTTAAAGAGGTCATGTGTGATTATGATTGTGATTTACAATTATCAGAATTTGCGACATGTATAGGTACAACAAATGGAATGCTATATGAAACATTAAATTCTTTGGCGGGAAGAAGTTTAGATCGGAATGAAATAAAAGAAAAAACCTCCAAGCTCTATGAAAGTAAGGCTCACATACTTCAACTAAGAGAAGGGGTTATTGATTATTTGGAAGCAGCAAAAAGGAATGGCTTACAAATTGGGCTAGCATCTAGCTCAAGTCGAGCTTGGGTAGACAGATTTCTTAATCAATTTCAAATAGCCCACTACTTTAAAGTTATCAAAACATCGGATGATGTAGATCAAGTAAAGCCACATCCTGAACTTTACATAGAAGCAGTGAAGGCCCTCGGTGTCAATCCAGAGCATGTATTTGCATTTGAGGATTCATTAAATGGACTTAAAGCGGCTATTGGAGCAGAACTGGATTGCGTAATTGTTCCGAATAATGTAACCAGATTTCTATCTTTTGAAGGGCATATATATGAAATTCAATCTATGAAAGAAATACACTTTGATCAATTATTACAGCATATTTCTATGTCATAGCCCTATGTAAGTCATGCAAAAAGACCAACAGAGTCTTAATCTGTTGGTTTTTTGTTTATTTAACTATGTTAGATTGCACATAGTGATATAGGAGTTTAGTCGTGTTTTCAATGGAGTCTTTATGTGTACGTTCAAAAGCGTGTGAAGAGTCAATCCCTGGGCCAATCAATCCATGGACAATATCATGACCAGAGCGAATCGCAGCTGACGCATCTGAACCATAGTATGGATAGATATCTAATTTGTACCCAACAGCATGTTCTTCTGCTAATTTGACTAGGTTTTTTCTAAATTCATAGTGATATGGACCACTAGCATCTTTTACACAGATGGAAACAGTATATTCATCTGTAGACTGACCATCACCCATTGCTCCCATATCAACTGCTAAGTATTCAACAGTTTCAGGTGTGATATTAGAGTTCCCTCCGTATCCGATTTCTTCATTATTTGAAATCAAGAAATGAGTAGTGTATGGAAGTTCAAGCTTTTCCGTTGCAATTTCTCTTATTAATTGTAGTAATATTCCTACACTTGCTTTGTCATCAAGGTGTCGCGATTTAATAAATCCGTTAGGAAGTACTTGAACACGAGGATCGAACGAAACGAAATCTCCAACCTCAATACCTAATCCACGAACTTGATCTGCATTATGAACTTTCTCGTCAATTCTAACTTCCATATTATCTTGGTTTCGCTCAGCTTTGCCAGCATCCTTATATACATGAACAGAGGTTTGATGCATCAAGATCGTTCCTGTGAATACTCCTCCAGATGATGTTTGAATTTGGCAATATTCTCCTTCGATGGAGTTATATTTAAAGCCACCTATTAAGTCAATTTTGAGACGTCCATTTGGTTTTATTTCTTTTACCATGGCACCTAAAGTGTCCACATGGGCTGTTAGCATTCGATGTTCTTTCTTATTCTGACCTTCAATAGTGGCAATCAGTCCACCTTTACGATTTCTCTTTGTTTCTACATTAAGTTCAGCTAAGAAATTCTCTACATATGTAATCACTTCATTTGTATTCCCAGATGGACTTGGGATTGATACTAGGTTTTTAATTAATTCAATCGTATCTTCTACTAGAATTTTTGTCATAAGATCCCCCGTTTTTTTGACTTAACTTCCTTCGCAAAGCGAAGGGCTACAAGTCTATTATACATACAAAAGAGGAAGACCACAGTCAAAAATGATCTGTGGTCTATTGTTAACTAATAAATTCTTCTTGGACTATACCCACGATAAGGGCCGTCTAGAAGTTCTCCTCCTAAGAATCCTAAACCAAGTCCAAGAAGCCCTGCTCCTAAAGGACCTCCAAATGGTCCGACTCCTCCGAATCCAGGGCCAAAACCCGGGCCATAACCATAGCCATATCCAGGTCCAAAACCAGGACCAAACCCGATTCCAGGTCCGAACGCTCCAAATCCAGCACCATAGCCGGGTCCGAAGCCTGGACCAAATGCTCCGCCATATCCATATCCAAATGGAAACCTTCTTTGATTGATCATGATGTTAATCTCCTCTCATTTCTTTATAAAAAGCATCTTCCTTTTAGACTATGTATCTAAGACAAATGCGGACTAGACGGAGGCCCGTTATTGTGCTTTTTTTCATTTGTTTTAAATATTCTCATATCAGGTAAAGACATCTCAGTCCATAAAATAAATGAACAAATAATTTGATATTAAATACCTTAAAAATGTGTTACGATTCTCGTAATAAAATTTAATGCTTTTTCAGGAGATAGATTGATGAATAGGACAGAAACAATTGACTTTGAACAGATTATAGAGCGTACATTAAGTGGAGTAGTCATTATAGATACAAATAGTACAGTCATGTACCATAACCAGACAGCCTATGATTTACTAGAATGTAAGGTAGACAATCCTTTGCTAAGTCGGGATTTCAGTGACTTTTTACACCCACATTATCATGAAATATGTAAAGAAAGAATTAGTCAGATTCTAGTAAATAAACTCGTAGCAGAAGAAATGGAACAAAAACTAATTACATGTTCAGGAATGGTTGTAGATGTAGAGATTAAAGGCATTCCTTATAATGGTGACAAAGCACCTTTAGCTTTGATCTTTATAAGGGACATTACAAAACAAAAGAAAGCCGAACGTTTGTTAGCTCATAAAGACAAATTGAGTTCAATTGGTCAGTTTGCTGCTGGAATTGCCCATGAAGTTAGAAACCCTTTAACTGCTGTAAAAGGATTTGTTCAGTTATTAAAAGAGGAAATGAATCATTCCTATCTTGAAACGATTGAAAGTGAATTACAGAAAGCATTAGTAACGTTAAATAATTTGTTACAGGTTTCAAAGCCTGAACAATTAAATGAACCTGTTACGTCCATTAATTTATGTGAAGAGCTGGATGCTATTATATTCTTATTTCAAGAAAAGACTTATCATATAGAGCTGATTAAAAACTATCAAAATACTGATATTCTACTTTTAGGTAAGAAGAACATTCTAGTAAAATCTTTTTTTAACTTAATCAAGAATGCGATAGAAGCGATCAATGATAAAGGTAAAATTTTTATCGAATATAATGTCCTAGATGGAATCGCCAACATCAAAATCACCGATACTGGAGTCGGTATTCCAGAAGAAAAGCTGTCCATGCTAGGTACCCCGTTTTATTCAACAAAAGATACTGGAACAGGTATGGGGCTAACTCAAGTTCTTGCAGCAGTTATGGAACATAAGGGACAAATTAACATTGAGAGTAAACTTGGAATTGGAACCACTTTTCACATTGCTTTACCGATTCACTGAGATCAAAACAAATCTTGTTACTCATATGAAAGCATTGTACAACTACCACTTGATTTCATTCCGAGTGATAGTTGTATTTTTAGTGGTACAATACATAGAAGAAATGCCTTTTAATCAACATTACTAGCATCATTGAGAAAAAATAGCTAAAATAATAGGAAAGAGGAGGAGTTAAAGATGAGTAAAATTAAACTCGGTATTATTGGCCTAGGAGCTATTGGAAATAGGATGTTAAAGCCCATCGCTGAACAATATGCGGAACAACTTGAAGTAGTTGCAGTTTGTGATGCAAATGAATCATTAGCAAAAGAGGTCTCAGAAGAATATTCGATACCGAACTACTTCACCACTCATCAAGAACTATTAAAACAGGTAGATCTTGATATTGTTTACATAGCTGTTCCACCTAAATTTCATGAGCAAGTGGCACTAGACACAATTGCAGCCGGTGTACATATCCTTTGCGAAAAACCCTTAGCTAACTCTTTAGAAGAGGCATTATCAATGGTAAATGCAGTTGAAAATACCTCACTTATACATATGATGAACTTCCCGTTAAACTATCAAGCACAAATGTATAAAATGATGAATCTTATCCAAACTGGCTATATTGGTGAAATCAGAAGAATTGATTTAAACCTACATTTCCCTCAATGGCCACGTTTTTGGCAAACAAATAGCTGGGTTGGTAAAAGAGAGCAGGGTGGCTATATTTTAGAGGTTGGTGCTCATTGGATTCAATTCATTCAAAAGAATTTCGGGCAAATTAACTTTATACAGGGTGAAGTGAATTATCCTGAAGACGAAACATTATGTGAAAATAGTGTAAATGCTAAACTAACATTAGATAACGGGGTTACAGTATATCTTGATGGCATCAGTCAAATACCTGGGCAAGAAAGAGTAGAGCTAGTGATTCATGGTACTGAAGGTTCCTTACTATTAGAAAATTGGGGTAATTTAAAGGGTGGCAAGGTTGGCCAACCATATGAAGAGATTTCGACAGAAGGAATACATGTTGGTACACTTTTTGATCATCTTATTGATGCGGTTAGGGGAAATACAGCTAATTTGTATGATTTCAAGGTTGGCTATAATGTACAGGTAGTCCTTGAAGCATTCAAAAATCCCGACTTACCAAATGGACTTTATCTAGTTGACCAGTATAAATAGGGTAGAGGGAATAAACAGATGTTGAATCTTGGAGGCCTGATTTTTCAGCTTTTTGCCGCAAGTCTCATAATTATCCCCATTGTAATAATTTTAGTTCTTGTCCGATCCAACAGAAAAAAGAAAAGGAACGCTCAAGAATTATCTAAAAAAATGAACGAAATTGAATCAAAACTAGAGCAGCTATCAGAAGAAAAAAGATAAATATAAATTATATGTAGGTGATGTATGAACATAGAAGAGGTAATGGATCAACTCAGAGAGCTGGGTTCTGAACAGACGAAAAACATATATCGTTCACATGGTGCAAAAGAACCGTTATTTGGTGTCAAGGTTGGCGATTTAAAGAAGCTTGCCAAGCATGTCAAAAAAGATCAACATCTCGCCTTGGCCCTATATTCAACGGGTAATCATGATGCTATGTATTTAGCGGGGCTTTCTGTGAATCCTAAATTAATGGAAAAGGATATTTTACAGGAGTGGGTAAAAGGTGCATATTGGTATATGCTGGCAGAATATACGGTTGCTGGAGTTACTGCAGAAAGTAAATATGCCATCGAATTAGCAGAAGACTGGATGCAATCTGAGCATGAAATGATAGCAGTATGTGGCTGGAGTACATATGCCCACTATATATCCATTACGCCAAATGAACAAGTGAATATAGCTGATATACGCAAATACTTACAAGATGCACAAAACCAACTCCATCAGGAGCGAAACAGGGTTCGTTATGCAATGAATCAATTTGTTATTTGTGTGGGATCCTTTGTTGAATCACTTCATGAAGAGGCAATTACTGTTGCAAGTCAGATTGGGAAGGTTCATGTGGATATTGGAACCACCGCTTGTAAGGTACCACTGGCTAAGACATATATCGAAAAGGTTAGAGATAAAGGAAACATAGGAAAAAAAAAAAAACGAGTATTTGTTAAGAAGCACGTCAAAAAACCAATCCACACTTTTGTGGCTTGGTTTTTTCTTTTTTGAATGAATGGTTTTGAAGATAACATTAAACTAGCAATGATCTTCTTATTAAAGAAATTTTAACAATTCTTTTAAGATTATCGAAGGGAAGCGATCTGAAAAATAGAGTAATAGAAAAGAATTGAAGTTGGTTAAATTTTCCTGATATTATAAAAGAATAGTATATTCTGAAAAGAGGTTACACATGAAAAATAGGATAGATGCTTTCGCAGGTTCTAAACATTTTAAGGTTAATCAAGTTGCAGAGGGTATATACGCGGCAATATCAGTTCCTGGCACAGGGTCAGTAGGTAATGCAGCGATCATTGATTTGGGTGATACAACGTTAGTGGTCGACACTTTTACAACCATAAAAGCTGCAGAAGATTTACTGAAGGCTGCAACCTACCTAACGGGTAAAGCAGTTTCATATGTAGTCAATACACATTGGCATAGTGATCATACAACAGGAAATCAAGTGTTTACCCCTACAGCCCATATAATCTCTACCTCAATTACTCGTGAAATTATGGAGACATTCGGAAAAGATAGATGGACTCAGCAGTTATCAAATCCTGAACCTATTGTTAGGGGAATAGACGAAATGGAGGAAAAACTTAAACAAGAGACAAACGGAAAGTTTAAAAAAGAACTCCAATGGGAAATTGCTAGTGAACGTGAGTACATGAATGCACTTCCACAATTGGTTTATACTTTACCAACATTTACTTTTAATCATCAGCTTTCCATACATGGAAGTGACCGAATAGTTAAGCTTATTAGTTATGGTGGTGGGCATACCCAAAGTGATACATTTGTTTACCTTCCTGAAGATAAGATTGTCATTACGGGTGATCTGGTGCTTTCTAAGCATCATCCTGTAATGATTCATGCAAGTCCCGTTGAATGGTTAAATATTTTAGAACAGATCGAAATTCTTGATATTGAAACTATCATTCCGGGCCACGGCGAAATTTGTTCAATCAAGGAACTTCATGAAGTAAGAGGTTACTTAAAAGAAATCGTGCAGCTTGTTAAGAACTCTATTCAAAATAAAGAAAATATAGATGATATTTTAATTCCTAAAATGTATCAAGACTGGTATTTCACTAACTATTTTAGGGCTAACCTGAACACAATTTATACATTAATGACTAGCACTGGAACTAAATAGGGTATTACACATATAAAATAGTTACTATAGTCCTATAGAAAAGTAATTACTAACAACAACAGGAATCAGTGATAAATGACGAAAATAGAATATTAGTAGAGATTTAATTCCCTGTTGGTCCTTGGGAAGAGTATTTAGGTATATTAAAGAAAAAATAGGAATGCTCCTGCTTTACACATCTTAAGACAAACATTTTAAAAATCCACCCACAAAGCTTGTCATCCTTTTCCATCTATGCACATAGATTCAAGTAGGAGGGGATAAGAGTGGAGACATTAATGGGAATGGAATTTACTGCATATGTTGGATTAGCCGTCCTTTTATTTGCAATCCGACAAGCAACAGGCATTCATAATCGTTATATTCCAATTACTGCTGTAGTGCTTGGCATTGCATTTGCGATGTTCGAGTACAAGGACTTTACTTTTGACATTTTTCTAATTGGTTTGAAATATGCACTATATGGTGTTGGAACCGTTGCTACAATTAAATACACGCTAACCAAAACAGACAAAGGAAATCCTAGGGCAGTTGAGTAGAATCAACTGCTTTTTATTATGAGCTGCAAGTTATGTTGATTTTTCGCGATTGATCGTATAGAAGAACAGCTTGTGATCGAGACCATAATACCTTCTTTGAACTAATAAAAGGGAGCTAACTAGCTCCCTTTAAAGCCTTTACGTAGCATCCTATAGCTAAATATAGTTCCTCCAAATAAAAAAGCAACGACTACTATAAACATCAAAATTCCAATTTCATCAATAAATGTGAGCATAAAGACAGTAATCACTACGTCTGTAATAAGTCCTACAATTAAAAGAATCCTAATAATCATGTTAACTCACCCTTTTTCAATTAAATACATTCATACCTTTCCAAACTATTCATGTAATTATTCTTTTGGGTCGAGCCTGAATCGCCTTGTATATTAGGAAAATATGGTAATATATAAGTAAAAAAGAATGTGGAGGAACATGATGAACCTTACGAAACCGGAATTTAAAGAAATTGTTTCAAATGAACATGAGCTGAGATCTTTTTTAGGTGAGCCTAGTTTATTAGCGGGTAATAAGGTAATTACAAAACTAGACTCTCACTGTAAGACCATCATTCAACACTCACCCTTTTTAGTTATCTCCACATCAAATTCAGACGGAACATGTGATGCCTCACCTAGAGGAGATGCACCAGGATTTGTTTATATTGTAGATGAACATCATGTAATTATTCCAGAAAGACCTGGTAATAAGCGCGCTGACTCTATTCATAACATACTTACCAATCCTCATGTTGGGTTAATTTTTATGATTCCTGGAATGGAAGAAACACTTCGTATAAACGGGAGAGCATTTATTATTCGTGATCAACATTGGCTTGAGAAGATGTCTGCACAACATAAAGTGCCACATTTAGGAATTGTTGTAGAAATTGAAGAAATTTTTATGCATTGTGCAAAGGCTTTTAAACGTTCACATCTTTGGAATCCTGATAGTTGGCCTAAGCGTCAAGACCTTCCATCTATGGCAGAAGTTTTAAAGGATCATGTTAAAAAAGAAGAATTAACCGTAGAAACTATCAATGACACATTAAAAGAAAGCTATTCTAAGAGATTATATTAAAAGGGATAGGTGAATTAGATGGAACAAGTGTTACTAAAGCCTATTGGCAAGGTAATTAGCGGCAGAGAGGTTATTGAAGATGACTTTTGGGGTAGTGAGATTTCTATCATTGAAATTGATTCGGCTCAGTATTCGACTGATGTACTAATGGGATTAACTGACTTTTCCCATCTGGAAGTAATCTACTTTATGCATGGTGTAAAAGAAGATCAAATTGAACTAACAGCACGTCATCCACGCAATAATTTAAACTGGCCGAAGGTTGGTATATTTGCACAGCGTCCAAAAGCGCGACCTAATAGAATAGGATTATCACGCTGTAAGATCATATCTATTCACAATTACCAAATCACAGTTCAATCGTTGGACGCCATCGTTGGAACACCTATTTTAGATATCAAACCTTATATGAAGGAGTTCGGGCCAATTGGAAAGGTAGAACAACCTCATTGGGCTAATGAATTGATGGATAGATATTATAAATGAGCATCCTTTTTACAACAGCTACTTTACTATTAAATTTAATGGGAGGTAATCTGTATGGAATTAGTAGAACAAGCAAGATTTTTTGCCATGGATGCACATGAAGGCCAAACAAGAAAGCTATCAACTGAACCTTACTTTGTTCATCCAGAAGCTGTAGCTATGATTTTACAAGACGCTGGTTTGTCTGACGAGGTAATTGCTGCTGGTTATTTACATGATACGGTCGAAGATACAGAAGTGACCATATCTGAAATTAGAGAGAGATTCGGAGAGCAAGTTGCACATATCGTAGCAGGAAACACTGAGGATAAATCAAAATCATGGGAAGAACGAAAACAACACACTATTGATTTAGTGAAAACAGCAAGCTTTGATATTAAGTGCTTGATTGCAGCTGACAAGCTAGATAATCTAAGAAGTATGCTTAAAGAGAACGAACATTCTGCTCAGGATATCTGGTCCCATTTTAAACGCGGGAAGAAGCAACAAGCATGGTATTACACAAATGTAGCTTCCTCATTGTTTGAGAATGTAGAAGAAGAAAAAGTCCCAGATTTCTTTCGACAGTTTGATAAACTAGTTCAAGACTTTTTCAAGTAACTTTTATAAATAGATTATAAAATGAGCTTTATGAGGGGAATAATATATGAAATTTTACGTTGCGTCTGGGTTGGAGAACTTTTCGAATGTTAGAGAAATCACGAAGCGATTAATAGAAGAAGGATTCATCCATACATATGATTGGACATTAAACGGAAGAGCAAATACTCTAGATCAACTGTGCCAAATAGGTCAGAAGGAGAAAGAGGCCGTTCAAAATTCAGACTTCCTTGTGGTCCTGTTACCTGGTGGGAAAGGTACTCATATAGAACTTGGAATCGCAATAGGTCTTTCAAAAAGAATCTACCTATATTCACCTACTGAAAATATAAATAATCCCGAAGATTCAAGTACATTTTATCACTTACCTGAAGTGAAAAAATTTGTTGGAAACATAGAGGAATTTGCATCCTTCGTCTTATCACATGAGAAAAAGATTAACTAGCACGCCTATCCTTCCTAGGAGGAACATTTTATTTTAATTGACGTTGATGACAGCGGCGTTGAACGAAGAACAAGGAACCATAGAGTTCCTTTTTTTGTTGTCTCTCCTTCTAATAGTACGTTTTCTTTTAAGCAGTTACATACATAAGTTACAAATATAAGCTAGACTTTAATTAAACACAGTAAACAGATGAGGCTGAAAAAATTAGAAAATAAACTTTTATACGTAGGATAAGAGATCTTATAAAACAATTCTTAAAAATTCATAAAAGGTATGGTATAATGAATGAACATTCATTCAACATTTATTTTGGTAAAATAATATTAATACATAAACTGTTAACAGAGGTGATTATACTTGGAACGTATTGGTCCGTTACTACTTATTGAAGGCCCTAATCATAGCAAGGTTCCTTTTTCAAGAAGTCTGTACCTTGATTGTGCAGAAAAGGTATTATTTGATTCTGGAGCCGATCCAGATTCATTAGTTCGGGTTAACCAGGAATTTGGAATTGAGTTGATTATGAATACACATTATCATCCGGATCATACTCAGCATAACTATATGTTTCCGCATGCTGAAAAATGGATAAATCCGATTGAATTCAAGACAGCTAGAACCATTGATGGAATAGCAAAATCAAATGGAATTTACCAAGAGTGGGGTCAAGCCGGTATTGAAATGTGGAAGAATAATTTACCTGAAAAGTGGATTAACAGTATAGGAGAAATAACTGGTACTTATGAATATGAGATCGAATACTTATTTGGTGATGTAAAAGTTCATTTTCTTCATACTCCAGGGCATACAAGTGGTCTTGGATCTCCATACTTCCCAGATTTAGGTGTTGTTTATGTTGGTGATTATGATATGACATCATTTGGTCCATGGTACAACGGAACAGATGGAGATATTGAGGAGTTTATTGCATCAGGAAAACGGTTAATAGACCTTGATGCAACCACCTATATAACTGGACATCAAAAAGGAATTTTTACAAAGCAGGAATTCAAAACTGAAATGGTTAAGTACCTTTCGATCATTGATCATCGTGATGAAATTATAGAGAAGTATGCTCGTAAAGGGCTTTCTTTCGAAGAGTTAACAGAGATTGGAATTTTTTATCCAGAAAACACATTAGATGTACCAATTTTTAAAACATGGGAGAGAAGCGGGATACGTAAGCATTTACATCGACTTGGTCTTACTGTCTCTACTAAAGATGGTGAGCTAATAGGAACGAAATAGCAAAAAAGGACCTTCTCAGGTCCTTTTTTGCTATTCAGAGTTTCTATTTGTTTTATTCTCAATTTTCTCAATGACATCATGGAGAGCTTCAGGCTTCAATAGCTCAAGAGGTGTATACCCCTTTTCAAACACCACCGAATCCCCTTCAATCAGAATTAAAAATCGACCATTAATTTTTGCAATATGAACGCTTTCCCCAAAGTCAGAAAGCATACCTTTCACTTGAATATGATCAAGTTTGAGACTTAATCCAATTTCGGGTGTATGTTCAATAATTTGTGATGAAGCTTCCATTACTTGTTCTGTTGTAAAACGCTCCTGTAGTTCACGCTTTGGGCTTGTGGCCCAAACCTCCATAGCGGATTCAAACTTTTCACGGTCCTCACTATCAGGGTCATACGATTCATCTATATGCTGCTGAACCATCCCCAAAACTTGTGATTTCACGATTTCTGGCATTGACTCTCTATATTCGACGTATTTTAAGAAGTCCTCGAAATATCTTGCATGAGAGGATTGATGAAGCTTCACTTCGCTTTCTTCAATCATTCCTTCTTCAGGCATATATGGATATTGAATGGACTTCATATTTTTGGTTGTAATGGCCATTTCAACATTTCGAATTAGTGTTGTTTCATCAGATATTGAGGCAACTTTAGGTTCAAAATCACATTTCATGATAAATACAAAGGGATTATCAAAATACTGGTTAAGCTTAGCTGTAGCAATGATAAATACTCCTTCACGAACTGCGCTAGCTTCTGTATAGGCAACAACAAATTTTTCTCCCTCATCTTTGAACTTTTCAACACTGTCCGCAAATCTAACTCGCTGGAACAGGTTATAATTTGGGTTAGAATCAAGCTCATGTCCTTCAGCAGTAATAAAATAACCTAGCTTAGTGGGCACCTTTTCAGTCTTCGGATGCCGTTCGACCTTACGCTTTACAATCTTTGCTAGTTCTCCATCTAAGAAATCCTTTAAAGTACTGTATTCATAAGAGTCTGAATCCAATGTTTTAAAATGTTTATAACTTTTTTGAGACAATTCACCTTGTCCTTCAACCTGAACTACATAAAACGATAAATAGTTTATCTGAAAATCCATCTAATAGTCACCTTTATTCATGTATTTACTCTAGACAAGTATAGGAGAGGAGAAGTATATCGTCAATTAAAGATAGAGAGATTGATTCACGTTAAGAAAGAGTAAAAAACTTACAATTGAAGAATACTATCTTCAAATAATGGATGGAGGTGGGTAAGTTGAAAGCAGTAACCTATCAAGGCCCAAACCAGGTAGAAGTAACCCAAGTTAAGGATGCAAAAATTGAGAAAAAAGATGATATTATCGTTAAAATAACATCAACAGCTATATGTGGTTCTGATTTACATCTATACCAAGGAAATATGCCATTACCTCATGGTTATATTATCGGCCATGAGCCAATGGGAATCGTAGAAGAGGTTGGTCCTGAAGTCACAAAGGTCAAAAAAGGGGATCGGGTTGTTGTTCCTTTTAATGTTTCCTGCGGCCAATGTCATTACTGTCAGCATGAAATGGAAAGTCAGTGTGATAACTCAAATCCTCACTATGATTCTGGGGGATATTTTGGTTACACTGAGAAATTTGGTGATCATCCAGGAGGACAGGCTGAGTATTTAAAGGTTCCATATGGGAATTTCACCCCATTCCTAGTCCCTGAATCATGTGAATTAGAAGATGAGTCCTTACTATTCTTAAGTGATGTTCTTCCAACGGCATATTGGAGTGTTCTCCATGCTGGTGTTAAAAAAGGAGACACAGTAGTCATTTTAGGCTGCGGACCTGTAGGATTAATGGCACAAAAATTTGCATGGATGCAAGGAGCTAAGAGAGTCATTGCCGTTGATTACCTCGGATATAGGTTAAATCATGCAAAACAAACCAACAAAGTGGAAACGTTTGATTTTACGGATTATCCAGATATGGGAGAGTATCTTAAAGAAATCACTTCAGGCGGAGCAGATGTTGTTATTGATTGTGTTGGAATGGATGGTAAAAAGTCACCACTTGAATTCATCGAACAAAAACTTAAACTTCAAGGCGGAACACTGGGTGCAATCCAAATCGCAACAAAGGCAGTTCGTAAATTCGGAACCGTTCAATTAACAGGGGTTTACGGTGCTAATTATAATAACTTCCCACTAGGTGCATTCTTTTCAAGAAATATATCTATTAAAATGGGGCAAGCCCCAGTAATCCATTTAATGCCTGAGCTATACGATAAAATCACAAAAGAAGAATTCGACCCAAGAGACATTATTACACATAAGCTCGCTTTAGATGAGGCTAGCCATGGGTATAAGATGTTTAATGGAAGAGAGGACGATTGCATTAAGGTAATCCTAAAGCCATAATTTATCTTAAACTGCTCAGTTACTGAGCGGTTTTTTAATTGGTAAAAGCATCTATAACTTTAAAATCATTATCTAATTCTAGTTTTTATGGTAAAGTGAGACTAAACGATAATAATAGGGTGAGAAGATGAACCAACATACTTGCAAAGAATGTGGAAATCAATTTAAATGGTCAAATATTTTTAAAAATATTTGGGAAGCTTACAAGCCACTAAAATGTAACCATTGCGATAAAAAGCATAAGGTTACAAATAAATCTCAAATTTTTGTCTCTCTACTGATCATAGTACCTATGCTTATATTTGGTGAGTTATTTTATGCACTGTCCCTATTTCCCAAAATTATTCTAATGCTGATCGTAGGATTTTGCATTTCATTATTTGTTCCTTTTATCGTAAGGTATAGACTTGAACCAAATAAAAGCTAGTCTATTAATCCCTGGATGAGTCTTAAAGATTTCATCCTTTTTTATTTTTATAGAAGACCCAAGTCTGGAACGACTTTGATTAAAATTAGAATAGATTAATTAACTAAGAAAAATAACAAACTTTTAGAAAAAGGGCAAAAATAAAAAGAACGATCATGATCCTCATTGGATTGACCGTTCTTATACTTGCTACTATATAGGACATCCTTTTTGGTTTTTGTTTTTCTGGTTGTTAAGTCTAACGATGCAAATGGGCTTCGACTATTCTCCGGATTTCTCTTTCCTTCACGAGCAAGCTTCTCTCGAAATCTTTTTGCTTTAGATTTAGCCATACAGAATCATCTCCTTTTAGTGTAGAAACTTATTTTATTATAAAGGATTTTTATTATAAAGTATAAAATTGTAAAAAAAACATAATAAAACTGTAACAAACATAATTACATATCGTCTAACTTACTGAAGCAATCAATTATACAATTTAAAGGAGTTAGAAATATGTTTAAAAAATCATATATGCAGATCATAGGTTCAGCCCTAACAATAGCATTACTTAGTGGTTGTGGGGCAGTTGAAGGTACAACTCAGGGAAATCAAAACATAGAACACCAAGAAGAAGTTCACACAACATTTAAAACGTATATTGAAGCAGGAGAAGAAAATAATCAGATTAAGGTAGTTTATAAGGTAGAAAACATCTCTAATGAGGATCAATTACTTACTTTTACAAGTGGATTACAAGCTGACGTTATTGTATATGATGAGGAAGGGAATAAGGCTTACCAATATTCCGATGAATTCATGTCCACACAAGCTATGGAAGAGTTAGCAATGAAACCGAAAGATCTATTAGAAAAGGAATTTATATTCTCAGGATTACAAAATGGAAAGTATGTTGTAGAAGCGTTTTTAACTGCAAAAGAAGAGCAAGCAAAGGTTATGATGGATTTAATAGTAGATAACTCATTTTCAAAATCATCTGGAACTTTAGTCGGGGTAATTGATTCTCAATCTGTAGAGATTGAAGTAGATGGCAAAACATCAGCTTATCAATTAACTGATGCTGCAAAATCACAGATTCAGTTCATACATGATGGAACTAAGGTGGAGTTTCTATTTACTGTAAATGATAACAAGCAACAAGTTATTCAGGAGTTTATAATGGATCAACCACTTACCATTGAACTTGAGAAATCTGTACTTGAGCTCGATGATAAGTTAACGGAATTATTAGAAAATTTTAAACTGAATAAAGAAACTGATTCATCATATTTAGCTAACTTACAACCATTCCAGATTTTCAAGCTATATATGAATACTCAAGCTAACGAAGATTTTGAAACTCTATATTATTATCATTTTGTAGATCAAGATAATATGCCAATTGACCAATACGTAGCAGAATCTAATGACAGAATTGCAAATGTAAAGGTATTTATGGAAAAACTGAATCAAGTAAGAGAATTTAACGTTTTACTAGTTAATCAAAACCGTGTAAATATCGAGTTTGAACTTGATGGCGAAATACTAGAGTTTAAGATGGAAAAAGACGAAAATAATGTTTGGCGTGCATTGTGGTTACCGTTTCAATAAGTAACGAATTCAAAAGACTTTAGAGATCATCTAAGGTTTTTTTGTTTTATTGAAATAAACATATCTGTATTAATTTTTGTTTTCGTCTCAAAAACTAAGTAATCTTGTGATTGTGAGTCTTATTTTGGTTTTTTTAAATTGGTTCTCATAATATATATTATGTTAACTAGAAAATTTGTTAACAGAACAATAACTATTTATCTAATATGCCAAACCCCTCACCCTGAGGTTCTCAATAATAATTGAGTCTCTAATTAAACCGACCCGTTTCTTAATAGCTAATACGTTACCACGCAATTGTCTTTTTATGTTTGAGGAGAAATCCACTGTAAATCAAACAAGCACTGTCTATATTGACGGTGCTTGTTTGGTGTATGAAATTATGTTGGAAGATTTTCTTTTAACTTCTTTATCCCTGTGGCTACTTGCTTTGATATTTCCTCATAGTCTAGCTCCCCTTCAAAATACATCGGTTTCCCAAATACGACACCTGCGTTACCTCCCCATGTATTTCGTACTCCGTATATGTAAGTAGGTACTACTGGTGCTTTGCTTTTTGAAACAATAAATCCGACTCCTTTTTTCGGGTCTTGCATATCCTCGGTTTCACTTCTAGAACCTTCGATAAACAAGGAAAATATCTTTTCATCTTTTAATAGTTTTAATGTATGTTTTAACGATTTAATATCAGCTTTTTCTCTATTCACAGGGAATGCACCCATCTCGGTAATAAGCCAGGCAAAGATTTTTTTTCGAAATAGGCTTTCCTTTGCCATAATATACATTTTCCTCGGTGTGTGTGTCCCAGCCAAAAGCGAGTCCCAGTTTGTCTGGTGATTCATCGCCAAAATAACCGCACCCTCTGGAATATTTTCTTTCCCCTTTACTGTTACGTTAAATCGAATATGCAAAAACCAACGAACTAAACTACGTACAATTTGATAAACCAACGGATTCTTTCCCTCTTTCTATTAGCTCTATAATTAGATCTTCTTTGAAACATAAAATAGCATATTTGATAATTTTTTACCAATGTTTTCTTAATCAAAGACTCGAACCTTCTTATCATCTATAAAGTGATTGGTACTATGAAATTGTATGCTTAAGAGGGGGTGAAATTTTCAAAAAAATCTATACGAAATAATTTATGTAGTATTGAAAGTTTCTAATTGAAAAAAAACGGAAATTAACTCTCCGTCTTTTTCATTTTAATCAACTTATATTCAGAAAGTACTACTTCCTCTATTTTATCTCTCATCTCTGTTGTAACAGGGTGTGCTACATCTGTAAACTGACCCGTTTTCTTTCGTTTACTTGGCATTGCAACTACTACTTTTTGGGATGCTTCAATAATTCTTATATCATGCACAACAAACGCATTATTTAATGTAATTGAACAGATTGCTTTCATCGGATTGTGATCGTCATGCACCAATCTTACATTTATATTCGTGATGGAAATACTCATGGGGCCTCCTTTTCATAAAAGAAATATTTTCTTATAAATTTATACAACATAGTCTGTTTCGGAACTAATCACCTCTAGTGCCTTTTGCCGCCAATATATACTTAAAAGCATTTACCTTCATACTGACGATACATTCTATGTAGGCTAAGATAAAGATGTTAATTAGTTTTAATCAAATATTGCTGCAATAGATTGACCATCTTTATAGTTATTTTAAGTCCAAGCATATAGAACATACGCTCTATTTCCGTATTAATAAGGACTATCTTGCTATACAATTTTCTAATCACACACTAGACTTGTCTAGGCTTCTTTATCTATACTGCAAACACACTTATTGCTAGGAAGTTAAGTCAATCTATCATATACTAAATAATAAAAAGATTTAGTTTTCTTTATGTAAATAGGAGGTCGGCACTATGTTTAAGCTAGAGGAAGCAACAATACTTGAACTACAAGAGGCCATGGAACAGGGGAAAATCACTTCCAAACAACTTGTACAAATGTATTTAGAGAGAATCGAAAAATATGATTCTATTTTAAATGCTATAACCATTATTAACACGAACGCACTTAAAACTGCTGCTAAGCTTGATGAAGAGCGAGCGCTTCAAGGCCCCCGGGGACCTTTACACGGTATCCCGGTTATAGTAAAAGACAATTACGATACATACGATATGCCAACAACCGCTGGTTCTAAGTCTCTTGAAGGTTCTATTCCACCGGATGATGCCTTTCAAGTTGAAAAACTCCGGGCTGCAGGTGCGGTTATTATTGCTAAATCCAATATGGCCGAATTCGCATTTAGTCCAAATGAAACGGTAAGCTCAATTGGCGGAACGACTGTAAATCCTTATGACATCGAGAAAGTACCTGCTGGTTCAAGTGGTGGAACTGCAGCTGCGATCGCGGCTAATTTTGCAGCGGTTGGCCTCGGAACTGATACAGGAAATTCAATCAGAGGTCCTGGTGCACATACTAGTTTAGTGGGTATTCGTTCAACGATGGGACTCACTAGTCGTGATGGAATTGTCCCTATCATTTTAAGTCAAGACATTGGTGGACCATTGGCTAGATCAGTTACTGATGCTGCTATTATCTTAGATGCAATCGCAGGCTATGACCCGAAGGATCCTATTACAGCAAAAAGCATTGGGAATATGCCTGATTCATACCTAGATACTCTTGATAAAAACGGACTCAAAGAAGCCAAGATAGGTGTTCTTCGCCAATACTTCCCTAATGACAAGATTGACTTAGAAGTTAAGAAACTTATGGAACAAGCTATTAACGATCTTCAAAATAATGGTGCTAAGATTGTAGATGACTTTCACATACCTGACTTAGAAAAACTGTTTGAAAATACAAATGGACCTTTTACCATGAAAACCGATATAAAAGCTTATCTTGATACTCTTGGCCCTAATGCTCCAGTCAAATCTTTAGATGAAATCATTGCATCCGGTAAATACCATCCTTCCATTGAAAAAGGTTTAAAATATGGACAAAACGTAAAACTACCTCCTGAGGAAGACCCGGACTATTACAAATCTGAACTAAACCGGGAAATCTACCGGATGGCAATTTTAAAGGCAATGGCAGATCAAGATGTTGACGTTATAGTCTTTCCTACCTGGAACTACCCACCTCGAAAAGTCGGTGATTTGGAAAGTCCACATGGTAACAATAGCTATCAAATGAGTCCACCTACTGGCTTCCCTGCTCTCACTGTTCCCATGGGATTTAGCTACGGAAATCTACCAGCAGGTTTACAAATGGTTGGCCGACCGTTTACCGAAGCTTTACTGATCAAATATGCCTTTGCATATGAGCAAGCTACTAACCATAGACGTGCACCGGAATTATAATCCTCAAGTAGTACCATTTAGTATTCGTTTTCTTTTTAATTGTATTGTACAGAAAAAGCCTTACACATTTGTGCAAGGCTTTTTCTGTACTTTTTATAATCTTGTTACCTTTTGCCTATAGTACATCCCTTTATAGTCTATCCCTCGATAATAGTATCTAAAGCTATTTCAATCATCTCTTTAAACGTTACTTGTCTTTCTTCAGAAGAAGTTAGTTCTCCAGTTAGAAGGTGATCACTAACTGTTAGGATCGAAAGTGCTTGTGCTTTGTAACGAGCAGCAATCGTATAAAGAGCAGCTGTTTCCATTTCAACAGCAAGTGAACCATGTTTTCTAAGTGCAGGAATAAAATTCTCATTTGAATCATAAAACAAATCACTCGTAAATACGTTACCAACATGTACATTTTTACCTGTTTGTGAAACAACATCATGAGCTTTTTTGAGTAGGTCAAAATCCGCTGTTGGAGCAAAGTCTAAACCATGAAAAGCATTTTTATTTGTATTAGAATCTGTAGAGGCGCTCATAGCTAATATCACGTCTCTTACTTTGACATCATCTTGAAATGCCCCTGCAGTACCAACTCTGATTAATTTTTTTACATCAAATTCATTTATTAACTCGTGAACATAAATGGAAATAGAAGGAATACCCATACCAGTTCCTTGAACTGACACTTTTTCTCCTTTGTAAGTACCCGTGAATCCTAGCATACCTCTTACTTCATTATACTTAACAGGGTTTTCTAAAAAGTTCTCTGCAATGAATTGAGCACGTAATGGATCTCCCGGTAGTAAAATCTTATCTGCTATATCGCCTTTGTTTGCACCAATATGTATACTCATGTCAACACTCCATCTAATAGAATTTACTATAAATAGTATAGGTTTAATTGCAACAAATAATCAGTAATTAATTAAACATTTAGATATAAAAAATGTTATTAATCGATGAAAACTAGATTTGTTAGAGCATAAAAAGCATGAGTTAGTAAAAAAACTCATGCTTTTATAATTACTATCCTATTTTACTATATCACCAATTGCTTCATATTTCTATTCGTCAGCGATTTTCACTAACTGTTTGCCAATATTGTCACCCCGAAAAAGGCCTAAAAACGCATCTACTGCATTTTCAAATCCTTCAACCATGTTCTCACGATATTGTATATGCCCATCTTTAATCCACTTAGTAAGCTGCGTTAACCCCTCTTTATTATGTGGAGCGTAGTCTGACACGATAAAGCCTTTCATTAGGGCACTTTTAGTAAGAAGCTGACCAGCAACTCTAGGTCCCAACTCTGGCTTCTCTAAATTATATTGTGAGATTTGACCACAAATAACAATTCTAGCTTGGAAGTTTATAAGTGTTAAAACGGCATCACTTACATCTCCACCAACGTTATCAAAATAAACATCAACTCCGTTAGGGCATGCTTCTTTTAAAGCTTCTCGCAGGTTTGAAGTTGATTTATAATTGATTGCTGCGTCAAAACCTAGTTCATCTGTTAAAAAAGCACATTTTTCTTCACCACCCGCAATACCAACCACACGGCATCCCTTTAGTTTTGCAATCTGACCAACAATTGTTCCTACTGCTCCTGAAGCCCCAGATACAACCACTGTTTCCCCTTCCTTTGGCTGTCCAATATGTAATAAACCAAAGTATGCTGTTAATCCAGGCATACCCAGTACATGAAGACTTGTCGAGATAGGAGCAAGTTCTGGATCTAATCTACGAATATTGCTTCCATCTGAGACATTGAATTCGGCCCAATCTAAACGACCTTCAATATATCCTCCCTCTTGGTACTTATCATTCTTGGATTCTACAATCTTCCCTACAATACCCCCGACAAATGGTTCGCCTACTTTGTATGGCTGGGCGTAAGATTTTGCATCAGACATCCTACCGCGCATATAAGGGTCTACGGAAATGTATAAAGACTTAATCAATACTTCTCCGGACTTTATCTCCGGAATACGCTCTTCTATGATCTTAAAGTTACTCTCATTTGGCATCCCCTTTGGTCTATTAGCTAATAAAATCTTTCTACTTGTTCCAACCGTCATCCTATCCACTCCCTACATATTAATTACTACATTTGATTACATTTTCTGTTTACTTCGATTTTTAAGAGGGTATTCCCTGCAAACATGCTATAATAGGTCACTATTTATTATTTTATTATCAATGTACTGTAAAAAAGCACCAACTCTTCGGAATAAATTGATGTATTAGAATCCACTATTCCACCACTAAATCGCTGCTAGCCTTAAACCACCAACGGTATAGAAGTAAGACAATAATAATAAAGACTACATAAATGAAGAGTCCTAATAGAATGGAGCGATTCGAAGTAAAAAGATGATTTCCTAAATAAGCATAAATAATCGTTCCTGGTATTTTACCAATCGCTGTTGCCAGTATATATATTTTAAAAGTCATGGAAGTAAGTCCTGAATATATGTTTACCACAGGCGGAGGGACAATCGGAATCATTCGTGCAAATAAAACCGCTATAAATGCATTTTGATTAATAATCTCATCAAACTGTTTAATTTTCTTAAACCTGGGTATGTATTTCCGGAACTGGTGAACAAAAAAATAACGAGCAAGGATGAAGAAGAAGGCGGAAGCTCCTATTGTACCAATCCAATTAATTGTCGAGCCAATCCATGTTCCGTATTTTGCACCCATTAATGCAGCAAAAACCGTAAAAGGAATGACCGGGATTATGCCAAAAATGATGACAAGAAAAAACATGAGTGGAAGTTGAGATAAATCACTATGATTTACCCACTCTAGTAAAGAATCTCTATATAAAAAAGCGATGTAAAGGATGATTCCGTAGATAAGAAGAAATATTGCTCCCTTTTTCATATTCATCCTCCCTAGATGGATAAAGTTGTAACTAGGGGTAAGTGATCAGAAGCTGTAGGTAACGTGTCGAGCACCTTTGCATCTACTACATTTATCCCTTTACTAACAAAAATATAGTCCAATCTTACTCTTGGCCTCTTTGAAGGGTATGTAAATCCTAAACTTTCACCTTTCTCTTCCCAAACATCAGTGTATTTTTCAGTTATCCTCTTATAATTAGTTGAATGAGGTTTCATGTTCCAATCACCTAGTATAATTGCAGGTCTAGTAACATGCCTTAGAATATAATCACTTTGTTTTTTATGCAAGGTTGGATTTAGACTAAGGTGTGTCACATAAAAATAAACTTGTTTATCGTTTAGTTCTATAGAAGCTTCTAAGAGTGATCTACCTTCAATTATTCTGGGGAAAAAGTTAAACAAATGGTGTTTGTTTGTGATGAATGGAAATCGAGAAAGAAGACCATTACCGTATTGTTGAACCACGTTTTTGTGTTGATCAGACTTAACTAATGAGGGGCTGAAAGCATGGTTGTAGTTTAGCTCTTTTGCAAGAAATTGAACCTGATCAACAAAATGACTTCGTTTCGAAAAATGTTTGTCCACCTCATTTAGACCAATTACATCTGCCTTACTCCAAGATATAACTTCGGAAATCCTTTTCAAATCAACTTTTAGATCCGTTCCCTTACCGTGATGAATGTTGAATGTCATAACTTTTATTTTCACTTAAAAGTTCCTCACTATTTCTGCATTCTGTTCTCTTCTACAATCCTTAAGATCCATTCTTTTAAATCAATTAACCTTTCGTGTCTCGGTTCTAATGTTGTCCCGGCAACGATCATTGGAAAATGGGAATCCTCTTTATTCAGTGAACCGTGACTTCCCCCACCAATGTGGGTAGGAAATCCTTCCCCAACAAACTGAAAACCTGGTTTAGCATTAATGACTAGAAAGGTACCTGAATGTGAATAAAAGGAGCTGTATAACCTAGCAAGCCCATCAGGGTATTCTCGATATATAATCTGATGATTATTTAGTATTAGATCTAATATTCTCTCATTACCCTCTATCGTCCAGGTTTGTTTATATTGATCTATAAAATCCCCAGTTGGTTTGAAGGAAAATCGTCCAGTATGATGAGTAGAAATGGCGTTAATCTTTTCCTCTTCTTTCCAGGCTATAAAACCAATTCGCTCATCGTTTGTTAATAGTGTAGCCACCTCCTCAATATTTATATGGTCATCTAATATATAACCAAAAGACATACGTTCATTTAACCCCAGAACAATTTGATCTTCATCTTTAATAGGTTCACTTATATCATGTATTCTGAAACCATTCAGTAACTTTGGTAAATCAATTAATGCTCGCTCTTTGTTAGCTCCAATGTCACTTTGGCCACTATCTCCCATAACAATCCAGGTATTATTTTCAATTGCATCTTCCCATGAGCCATACATATTAAGTAGTTCTTGTAATTGAAGATCTGCATTTTCAATACCTTTTCTTTCATTTGTTCCATGTTTATGTACTTTTTTATCATTATCTGGAAAATAGACCAATGAGAAGGAAGGTAAACGATTATTTTGTATTAAATATTTTAACTCTGTGGTTGCAAATTTGTCGTTAAATCCAAATGCTTGCCACAAGTGAGTATGATTATTTTCAGGATCTAAAAATGATAGTAACCCATAGGAAAAATAAGTCGGGGCCTTTACCGTATCACTTTTATCTAAAATGCCCAATAATGCTATTAATCTTGGTACATTTAGAGACTTCTCATGATTTCCTCTATAAACAAGAGTATTAATTGACGCAGTATGACCATCTAATTCTTCGTGAATCGTACTTACATTTTTACTTAGATGAGTATGATTTAAGCGAAATATACTATTAGTAAAAACTTCCTTGACTCCCAACTTCATAATTTCCTTCCACGCACTTCCATAACTAACTAATTCTTTTTCTTTATTGTCGTACCATACAAGTGCAGGGACTTTATGTTGATCTGGATAAGTCCCTGTTAAGAATGTACTATCTATAGAAACTGACATAGTTGGGAAACTACTTACCATATAGGGATAATATTGACCGTTTTCAATTAAGAATTGAAAGGCTGGTGCCTTTCCTTCCTCTATAGCTGCTTGTAAGGGTTCATCCATAATAGAGTCGATAAGCAAAACGACAACCGGTTTAGCTGAAGACTTACTAAGTTGTTGTGGTTGTTTATATCCCTTACTTGATAACTGTATTAATAAAAAATAACTAATCGTTACTAAAAACAAACATGAGAGAATTGTAATTATTATTTTCAAATATCTAACAACTCCTGGCTTGCAATATTGACAATAGCTTTTACAAAGTGGAATGACTTTATTATAGAGTTAAATTGACCTACTCTTCTTGTTCTTATTAACATGTATAATCAAAATTAAATAAGAGGAACATTTACTAAAAGACTTGGACTAGGAGGGTGTAAATATGAGCCATAAACCAAGCATTGATGATTATTTGAACCAAGGTATCTATGGACTAAAAGAGATTAAACCGGAAGAAAGAAATAAATTCCTTGGAACACTGAGGGAACGTGTGGTAGCAGTCTTAACGCAGCAACAAGTTAGAGAGCCAGGTACATACAAAGAAGCCGAAGAACTAATAAAAGCAAATACCAAAGCAACCATGTATCTAAATGGAAACATCACCTATACATATTTATCGGATTATATAAAATTGGCAAATAAGTATGGAAACCCTTTTAAAATTGTTACAAATAAGAAGGTTAATTCAGATTTAGGACTCGTATTAGCTTATGATCATGCGATTGACCACGATAAGATCTATATTGAAAAAGAAAAAAGTGAGGATAAAGAAGATGATAACTTCTTCATTAGATCTTTTAAAAACTTATTTAACTAGACTTTTTAGAGGCTATTTATGCTTTGCTTTGGCAAGTCTCACCTCCCGATAAAAGTCTATAACTTTAAAATCGCCCCCGAAGGGACGATGTTTATTTCCTGAAACTTAGTATGTGGGTGTTCCCCCATAGCCATATCCTGAGTAACCATACCCATGATGATGTCCATGATGATGTCCATGATGGTGCCCATGGTGGTGTCCATGATGATGTCCATGGTGGTGCCCATGATGATGTCCGTGATGATGTCCATGATGATGATGTCCGCCATAATATGGGTATGATGTAAATGGAGTTCCAAATCCGAATCCAAACCCAGGAAAACCACCAAATCCACCTGTCCCATAACCAAACATTGTTTGTCGCTGATCTAAACCATTCTGCATGTTTATTTTGTCTCCTTTTCTATGGATTATCTTTACATCTGCAGTGTATGATAGGAGCTTTAGACATGGTTGGGTACGTGCCCATGGGACAAATTGAAACAATAAAGAAGTCTAGTTTACTCAAAGTAAATATCATTATTAACTAGTCTCATAAAGATAAAGAGAAAGAAGACAATCCTTAAAATTTCTGGACTGTCTTCTTTCTTAATTTGAAAATACGACCTGTTCTATTTTTCTCTATTGCAATAAATTCAAAAACTGCCTAGTGCGTTCTTCTTTTGGATTTGAAAACAATTCAGAGGGTTTACCCCGTTCAACAATTTTCCCCTGGTCCATAAAAATTACTTCATCTGCTACCTCTCTTGCGAAACTCATTTCATGTGTTACCACAATCATGGTCATTCCCTCATTTGCAAGATCCTTCATTACCTTTAAAACTTCCCCTACAAGCTCCGGGTCAAGAGCAGATGTTGCCTCATCAAAAAGCATCACCTCAGGATCCATAGCTAGTGCTCTTGCAATACCAACTCTTTGTTGCTGACCACCAGATAATTGAAAGGGATACTCATTCATCTTTTCTTTTAGTCCCACCTTTGTCAAAAGATCTTCAGCCGTTTTTCTAGCCTGATCTTTAGGAACCTTTTTAACAGTTATAGGACCTTCAATTACATTTTGGATAGCAGTAAAATGAGGAAATAAATTATAATTCTGAAAGACCATTCCTGTTAATTTACGAAATCCTTGCATGTGAGACTTTGAAACTTTCTTTGAGAAATCTAGTGTAGATGATCCAATTTTAATGACTCCAGCACTTGGTGTCTCTAATACATTCAGACATCGAAGCAAAGTTGTTTTCCCCGAACCAGATGGGCCAATAACAACGACTACCTTACCTTTTTCGATCTTCAGATCAATTCCTTTTAGTACATGTAAATCCCCAAATTGTTTATGTAATTCTTGAATTTCAATCATATTGAAACTCCTTTAATTTATTTTGCCACATATCGATCAAGTCGGTGTTCCAGTCTTCCCTGAACCAACGAAAGTCCAAAGCAAATAACCCAGTAGAGTACGGCTGCCTCTGTATATAAATATAAAAATTCATATGTTTGTGCAGCTATTTCCTGTGCTTTTCTAAACATTTCGGTCACTAGAATGAGAGATGCAAGAGACGTGTCCTTCACTAAGCTAATAAATGTGTTAGACAATGGTGGAATCGATACTCGAGAAGCCTGAGGCAGAATAATTCTTCTAAGTGCTTGACGATAATTCATTCCAATTGAGTATGCTGCCTCCCACTGCCCTTTCGGTGTGGACAAAATAGCCGCCCTAATAACTTCAGAAGCATATGCTCCTACATTTAATGAAAATCCAATAACTGCTGACGGAAATGGGTCAATGACTAACCCAATTGTCGGAAGACCATAAAAGATGATAAACAATTGAACTAAAAGAGGCGTTCCCCGAATGATTGATACATACACTCTAGCTGGTATAGATAGAAGTGGATTTCCTGAAATTCTTGCAAGTGCCGTTAGTACTGCAATAAATATCCCTACGATAAATGAGATAAGAGTTAATGGGATCGTATAATAAAGAGCTCCCTTCAACAAGGGTAGAAGGGAACTCAATAAAATATCAAGTAATCTTTCCATTTTCTCTGGATCAGAAAAAATATTACTTAGATACATCTTCACCAAACCACTTTTCAGAAATTTCTAGGTACGTACCATCTTCTTTCATCTCAGCTAAAGCTTTATTTACTTCTTGAACTAGCTGATCATTACCTTGACGGAACATAAGGCCACTTTGTGCAGCATCCTCTGAAGTTGCTGCAATTTTTATTGGTGCATCTGGCTTTTGCTTTAAGAAATCTAATACAGAAAGCTTATCATTAATTGTCACGTCTACACGCTTCGAGCTAAGTAATTCGATAGCTTGATTAAAACCTTCTACTCCTGTAACCTCAGCGCCATGTTCTTTTGCTATATCCGCATAGTTACTAGTTAATGATTGTGCAGCTTTAAGTCCGGAAATATCCTCAAAACTTGTAACTTTATCATTGTCCTTTTGGGTAACTAACACAGCAGATGATGAAATGTATGGGTCTGAAAAAGAATATTTCTCTTCACGATCAGGTCGAATACCAACTTGATTTGCAATCATATCAAATCGTTTTGCATCTAAACCAGCAAACATTGCATCCCATTGTGTTTCTAAAAATACAGGTTCAACACCTAAACGTATTGCTACTTCGCGTGCTATTTCAACATCAAATCCTGTAAGTTCACCAGATTCGTCATGGAAAGTGAATGGAGGATACGTCCCTTCAGTTCCAATCTTTAGTTCGCCCGCCTCTTGGATACTTGCTAACAGATCTCCAGACTGTGCTTCAGTTAATGAATTAGTCTCTTGTTCATCTTGAACTTGGTCATCCGTTTTGCCAGAATCCTCTCCCCCACAAGCTGTAAGTATAAATGTTAAACTAAAAATTATTGCAAATAACTTCTTCATTCATTAAACCCCCGTATTCTGATTGGTTTTCTTTTTTAATCCTTTGCCATCTTATTAAAACCTAATTTGTTTGTCAACGAAAAAGGCTTCCACACAGAACTTTAGTTTTACTTAACCCAAAAACACTCTCAAAGTTAATATGAAAAGACGTACAAAACCTTAGATTTTGTACGTTCTTTTTGTATAAAAATTACTGTTTTTAATGCTTTGGCTTAAACGTTTTACAGCATGTTTGTGCAGAGTTTCCTGCTTCATCTTGATGGTTTTTTTCAGTTAGTTCAGAAGACATTTCGGTATCATATCTGTAATGGCTATCTAGTTCGACCATAATTTTTTCAGCAGTACAAACATTACCTTCTCCATAAAACGTACAGTTTGCAATTGCGCATGACACTTCAACTTTAGGCATGTCAATACCTCCTATTTTTTAATCCATTTCCTTTATATTTTTTACAAAGATCTTTATTTTACTCAAAAGAACCGAATAAATCATAAATGTGTAAGTATTTCTTACTAAAAATAGAAAGTTCCGAATCCTTGAATAAAGGTGTTTGCTAAGCTTTCCTAATCGAACCCTAATCAGAAGAAAAAAGGACCAGAAATTTTTTATACGTAACCAAATAAAAAGGCGCACGAACATAAGTTCGCACGCTCTATCATTAATTAAACCAATTCCTTGTCAAGAAACGTATAAAAATCTGCCCACTCTTCAATTAATTTAGAAGTTGGTTTTCCTAAGCCATGTCCCGCTTTTGACTCAAGACGAAGAATAACAGTAGAGTTCGGATCAGCCTTTTCTTTTAAGGTAGCCGTGAACTTTTTAGCGTGAGCAGGAACTACTCGATCATCACTAACAGCTGTGGCAATTAAGATAGCTGGGTATGTTTCTCCTTCTTTCACATTGTGAAGTGGTGAGTACGCATATAAAAATGGAAAATGTTCCGGATCTTCTGCATTTCCATACTCAGGAATCCAATATCTCCCGATGGTAAACTTATGATAACGAAGCATATCAATTACAGGAACTCTACAAATTACCGCTCCAAATAAGTCTGGTCGCTGTACCATGCAAGCAGCTACTAATAAGCCACCATTAGACCCACCCATAATAGATAATTTGGTCTTTGATGTATAACTGTTTTCAATTAACCATTCTCCTGCAGCAATAAAATCATCAAATACATTCTGTTTGTTTTCAAGCATTCCTGCTTTATGCCAACGATCTCCATACTCAGAGCCCCCACGAAGATTAGCCACAGCATATACTCCACCTTTTTCAAGCCAGCGAAGAATTGCCGAATTAAAGGATGGTGTAAGACTAACATTAAAACCACCATATGCATATAAAATCACAGGATTTTGACCATTTAGTTTCAATCCTTTTTTATGCGTTAAGAACATCGGGACACTTGTACCATCCTTTGAAGGATAAAAGACCTGAGTGGTTTCATATTCAGACACATCAATGGACAGGCTAGATTGTGATAATACCTCTAATTGATGGTTTTCTAAGCTGTAATGATACACGCTTGTCGGATGTAAGAATGAAGTAAGTCCAAAGAAGAATTCTGCACCCTCTTTATTGACAGAAAGCTCCGTTAACGAGCCGATAAAAGGAGTAGGTATTTCTTTTTCAAGATTACCCTTCTTATCAAAAATATGGATTATGTTATGAGCGTCCTTTAAAAATACAGTGATATATTGTCCATTAACATATTTAATTTCTTGAATTACGTCTTCTTGCTCTGGAATGACTTCTTTCCAATTTTCCTTTTCAGGATTTTGAATGTCGATTGATATAACTCGACCTTTTGAAGCGTGAAGATCTGTTTTGAAATAAAAGTGATGATCATCATTTGTAATATACGTATACTCAGCATCTTGCTCATCTAATAGTTTTACAAAAGGCTTGTCAGAATCTAAAGGCTTTATGTAAAAACGATTTTCAGCTGCTGTTCCATATCTTACATTTAAACAAAGATATTTTTTATCCTCTGACAGAATCGGAATAAACATAAGCTCTTTTTGGTCTGGTTGTTCATGAACTATTTGATCTTCCGATTGTTTAGTACCAAGCTTATGAAAGTAAACCTTATTATGATTACTTTCATCTTCTTTACTAACAGTACCAGGCTCAGGAAATTTACTATAGAAAAATCCTGTATAATCTGGACTCCATGTGATCGTAGTGAACTTAACCCATTGTATAACGTCGTCTATGTCCTCAACTTTATTAATGTCACGCACTTTAATTTCCTGCCAGTCACTACCATTTGTAGACGTAGCATACGCCAAATAGCGACCATCTCCACTAAAAGAGTAGTTTGTCATCGCAACTGTACCGTCATCTGAAAGTGTATTTGGATCCAGTAAGATCTTCTCTTCACGCCCATTACTCATAAAGAGTACGGCTTGATTTTTTAGACCATCATTTCTTTGATAAAATAATGTATCTTTAATTTTTTTTGGTACAAAATACTTTGGAAAATTCCAAAGCTCTGTTAGTCGTTCTTTATCAACAGTACGAGTAGTCGAATTAGAGAAGTAGGTATCACTCTCACTTTTCATCATTTTTTCCCAATCCAATGTTTCTGGTAGATTTGTATCTTCCAGCCAACGGTATGGATCTGCTACTTTAACTCCATGAAAGTCTTCAACAATGTCACTCTTTTTTACCGTAATCATTTTTTACCTCCTATTACTTTTATACTTAACATTTCGACAAACGAAATAAAACCCCTTCTTTTTCCTTCAGTAAGAAAAGAAAAAGAGGCATCTTCTATAGAAAGAAGTGTGCCTCTTTTTAAGAGAGTATAGTAAGTCTCTACTTTTCAAACCATTGATTCATATATTCTTTAAATAAGTCATTTGTAGTTAGGGTAAGTAGCCAATTCAAAGAAAACAATATAAGGCCTACTGGTGAAAAATTGTTGGTTAGAATGGACAGTGCGAAAAAGAAAGTAGCTGCTATGGCTAAGGAGATTCCAAATACGTTTATATAATATTTAAATTTATAGATATCCATTTTTTCACATCCCATTTATTCTTTTAGGAACATTATTGCCGGGATGCTACCAATTTCATACATTTTCATACTCAAGGGAGATCACTAAAAGCTTTCTCGATTCTTTCTAATGCTTCCTTTATTATTTGCCTTGGTGATGGAATACAAATTCTTTGAAAATGTAAGCCCTCTTCTCCAAACATACTTCCATCCTCTAAGATGACATTTGCTTGATTATAGATTCGATCATGTACTTCTTGAGGGGAAATACCATAGCTGCTAAAGTCCAACCACATAATGTAAGTTCCTTCTGGAATTCTTACTTTTACCTTTGGCATCCTTTTCATTAAAAACTGTTGTACGAAATCAAGTGTATCGTCGATGTACTCTAGTAACTGTTCTAACCATTCCTCTCCATCATTGTAAACCGAAATAAGCGCAGAAATAGTAAAAGGTGAAGCAAGCTGAAAGCCCATTATATCGATGAATTTTCTACGGTACTCAGGATTAGGTATGATTATATTGGTACAATGAAGCCCAGCCACATTAAAGGTTTTGTTAATAGCTGTACAAGTAAGGATATGATCATCCTTTTCTGCCGCTTTCGCAATAGGTATAAAAGTTTGGTATTTTCGAATTAAATCTCCATGAATTTCATCCGCAATAATCAAGACATGATGCTTTGCACATATAGCAGATAAACGTTTCAGTTCTTCACTACTAAAAACTCGGCCTGTGGGATTATGCGGGTGACACAAAATAAACATCTTCGTCTTTTCTTCCATGGCTTTTGCTTCAAAATCATCAAAATCTATTGTATAAAAGCCCACTGAATCACAAATTAGTGCGTTGTTAACAACGACTCGCCCATTTCCTTCTATAGCTGAGGTAAATGGTGGATAAACAGGACGCTGAATAATAATTCCATCACCTGGTTCTGTAAACGCCCTGACAGCAATGTTCAATGCATGAACGGTTCCTGGACTATATACAATTTGTTCCCGTTCGATATTCCAGGTATGTCGCTTAGCGAACCACTGAATTATTGCCTCATAATATTCATCAGGAAAAACTGAATATCCAAAAATTCGATGATCAACCGTTCTATGAAGGGCATCTATAAGTGGTTGAGGAACAGGGAGATCCATATCTGCGGTAAACAAAGGAAGAGTTTCTTGATCGTAACGTTCAGTAATACCCATTTCTTTAATGAAATCTCCGCCATCCCATTTAACGGAGTATGTCCCTCGCCGCTCAACTATTTCATCAAAATTATATTTCATGATCGTTCTCCTTTGATTGTAGTCATTACATCCCTTTTATCAATTATATGTTGATTAAATAGATCTTAAGTACAAAGCTGAAGTGAGAATTTAACTTGGTTGATGTTTTCATTACAATCGGAGTAAATCATCTAGCTACTAACAAATAAAGTCAGTTAGTTTTACCCAACTGACTTTATTCTACCAACATTATATTTTTTAATCTTCACTGATACTCTTTTCAAAACTATAAACTTTCACAGGTAGTTAATGAAGCTTTATTGTTTTTGCTAGTTTGCAATCCAAAATTTTGCTTTATTATGTCTTTCATATAGACGACCTTCGTAGTCCCTTGAAATTTCACTGTTATTTACATATTCAGGTCCTTCTTGAATGTTTTCTTTTTTCAAGTCAACATGTACCGTTTTTTCTCCCCAATTTACATCTAAAATCCAATCAGGTGAAACTAGTACCTTTTTTCCTGGCCACCAATTTTTCGTATCAACAATCATGTACATGATTTTCCATGTTTTATCATCAATGATAAAATCCTCAACATGACCTATATCACCATCTAGTGCATGAATCGTGTAGCCTGTAACTTCTTTTATGCTTCTTAAATTAGAATTGCCAGCTTCGTCTGACACATTCGAATTACCTAAGTGTTTATCATGATTCACTAGCAGTTCTGCTGGAAACCAAAAGCGGCCCCATACCCCAGTTCCTGCACCATGATACGGAGGATAGCCATAATAGGTGCCAAATTCTATCTCCTTTTGCTTTGAAATTGGTTGATCTGAATCTACATCAGGACTGTCTTTAATTTTATCTTTTGGTAATGCGACATTAACTTCTCCCTCCAAGTCGTCAACCTTATCAATCGACATTGGTGAAACTAGAACCTTTTTACCTGGTAACCACTTTAACGTATCTACCACTAAATAACGGGTTGTCCATTGTTGATCGTCAAAGAAAAAATCATGCACTGTACCTATTTCTCCATCTGTTGCCTGTATATCATACTTTTTAAGTTCTTTAGCTTCGTGATACATAAAAACTCCTCCAATTAATTATATTTCTTCTATCTTTACTGGTGAATCCAAATAGTTTTATATATTTACTAGACTTTTAATTAAACACTTGGTGCTTTTGAATAGTGCCATCCTGCTTATGAATAATCAATCTAACATTCTGGTTTTTTGCAATCTCATGACCCTTTTTTACAGCCTGTTCTTTTGTATTAAATATATTATTTGGTTTTTTAAATTTTTCTGATATAATTGCCCAGCCACGTTCATGCGGAACAATATGTTGCGGGGGACTTTGGTCTCCTACCGATTCTTTAGCCTTTTGGATTGCGATTGAAATTGCTCTACCTTCCTCGTAACCCTCTTCTAGAAGTGCATTTGCTATTTCAATAGCTTTTCTTCTAGTAGGTGTTCGTAAATTTTTCATAGAATCTGGGTATCTTTTATTACTCCACACCACCTCATATCCTCCTTTCAAACATTGTTAAATGGTTATACTATATACCTACCCGTACAAAACTAGCTAAAACATACATTTCGTATAAGATGCTCTTTGGGTTAATCTAGTAAAAAGAAAAAGACGAGAATCTTAGATTTCTCGTCTTTAAACCATTTCCTAAAAGGTTATTCTCTTGTCAGCATTCTTGATCCATTAAATAAAGCCCATGGTTTTTCACTGTTATCAAAATAAAACCTAATTGGTTTTTCAGTTTTTACAATAACTAGTGTTTTATCATCACTAGCCCTAAGCTCAAGTTTTTCCTCTTCAACTAGTGCATATAACTTCCCATCCTCCAGAATTATGGAGAGATTGCCACCTTCCTTAGATGTATACAAACCTTGGAAATGAATTAATCTATTTGTTGGAAGCTCACATAAAGGTTCAATACTATTTTTATAGTCTAATGGAAGGCCAAGTACGGTATGTAGTGCTGCCGACCACAACTCTCCTACACTTACCCCTCCAACATTTGTAAGTACTGTAATCACAAGCTTTTTCTCTGGTATAAATCCAAAGTTAGAAGACACTCCAGGTTGCCCCCCACCGTGTTGAACAACCATCCATTGATCAGCGTAATTAGGAGTATTATTTAGAGCATACCCATAAAAGCTATCTCTTCCGACTCTAATAAATGGCTTCCACATCTTTTCAATAAAATGGTACTGATCTCCCACAAACAATTGACCATACTTTAATAAATCGACCACATTAGAGCGAATTCCACCCCCAGTTTCGAAGGTTCCTAGAGTTGGCCAGGCAACTTGTTCAAGTTGATTAGAAGTTTTGTTGTAATGATATGGAACAGAAACGTTATCCATCTTATTTAGTTCCTCTAGACTAAAGGTAGAACGGTTCATCCCTAGTTGATCTAAGAATTGGTTCGTCATATACCTTCTATAAAGCTTACCAGTTTTTCTTTCGATAATAGCTCCAAGCAACAAAAAGCTATCATTACAGTAACTGAAGTATTCCCCAGGCTTGCCTAATAGACTGTACTCTGTTTCCCTTATGTAGTTGATATGATCCTGATAATTATTTATGTGTTCCTTTCTTTCCATTGGAGGCAATCCCGTTGTATGAGAAAGTAAGTGATGAATTTTTATAGCGCTCATATCTTTAATGCCGTTTATCTTTAGTTCAGGTAGATGCTTAACAACAGGATCGTCAATTGATAATAAGCCTTGGGCCTCTAGCATCATAATTGCAAGAGCAGTAAAAGATTTTGTGACAGAGGCAATACCAAAGTTAGTCTCAGGCGTTACTGGTAAACCACGATCAATGTCTCGTAACCCAAAACCCTTTTGGTAAATCGTCTTACCCTCTAACGATATTCCAACAGATACCCCTACTATATTTTCCTCTTCCATTTTCTTCATGATAAAATCTTCTAATTCATTCCATCGATCAACATGCATTACACATCCCTCCAATCCTTAGATACTTTCAACAGAAGGAAAGTGAATTCCTTTCTTAAGTTAAATTTAAAGGGTACACGGGGAGTATTTAATCCCCATCGTACCCTTTAAATTGAGTATTTAATTTCAATTGGTTTTAGTTACCTTCAAACCAGCGTCGCACATTATCAAACATCATCCTGTTAATATCTTCATCTGAAACACCATTTTTCTTTAGATCAGGTATAACTTCTTCAAGAACAAAGCTCATTGTCCATTTAGGAAACATAAACCCGGCTGCTCCTTCTGGGAACCAATCAAGACTACAACAATAATCTTGCGATAAAAACATACGATTAGCGTAGCCCTGTTTTACCAATTCAATGACGGTATCATTCCGGTCTTCGGTTTTACATTCGTTTGTAAGACCGTATCGATCCATCCCTATATAGGCTCCTCTATCAAGCACCTTAAGAATATAATCCATATTATTTGTATCACCCGTATGACCAATAAGAACCCGGTTAGGATTAACCCCCTCCTCTTGAAGTATATCTAGTTGCATTAAGCCTGTGCCGCTTGCTGGATGTGAATGGGTCATAATAGGTACACCGGTTTTTAAGTGTGCACGGGCTGCTGCACGAATAACCTTTTCAACATCAGGAGTAATTCCTTGTGCATCTGCAGCGCATTTTAAAAATCCTGCTTTAATAGAAGTGTTTTGAACACCAACTTCAATGTCCCTAACAAACAAGTCTGCCATATAATCTATATCACGATTTTGAAAATGAGGTGGAATATAATGATAAGAATAGATTCCTGTGGCGGCTATGATTTGCATGTCCGTTTCGCGAGCAACTCTTTCAATAAAACGAATGTCACGGCCCAATTCCATGACTGTTGGATCACAAATAGTAGAGACCCCTAGTCCTTTAACCCTCTCTACTTGCACTACTGCTAAAGCAAACTCCTTTTCCTCATCATAAAGGTGTGGAAATTGCGCTACAACTGATTCAGACCGTACCCGCATATGCTCATGAATTAATGTACAGCCAAGGCTTGCAGCATCTACTTTACCCGAAACCGTGTTAATCATTGTCAATTAAATCCCCTCTTCCAAAATAAATGTTAACGCTCTCATTCTAAGGGAAAGGATTTGATTTCTCCTTAGAAATTATGAAATTGAGAAATGATGGTTACGCTTATGATAGTTGTTAAATTTATATGCTGAACTTTTGAACGTATACCCATTCACATAATCAATATTTTCTAGATTCCTGTTTAAGGATTGTTAACTCTTTACTTTTTGGTAGAGTTCTCTTTATAGTGGGATAGTATTGCATACTTCATATCTTTGCATAATGGAAAGGAAGAAAACGATGAAACAAAATAATCCGGATTATTGGATTGAGCACCTAGAGCTTCAACCACACCCAGAGGGTGGATTTTATAAAGCTACGTTTACTTCTATTGATGAGTTATCAGTTAGTGATAAAAAACGTAAACTTTATACTAGCATTTACTTTTTGTTACGTTCTGAGGATATCTCTCATTTCCATCGACTTACATCTGATGAACTTTGGTATTTTCATGGTGGTAGCTCCCTAACGATTCATACGATCGATGAGCAAGGAGAATATAAACAAATCAAGCTAGGCTTAAACCTAGAGGCAGGAGAAGTGCCACAGGCATTAGTTCGCAAAAACACAATATTTGGCTCCTCTGTAGTTGATGAAAATACCTTTTCACTTGTTGGGTGTATGGTGTCACCTGGATTTGATTTTGAAGACTTCGAACTGTTTAATCAGGAACAACTATTAAAGGAATATCCTCAGCATGAGGAAATAATTAGACTGATGGCATATAAATAGTAATTCAATGAAATTTCATTGAATTTCTATTTAACTTGTTTACATAATATAATTATCGTCACTTATTTCTATGTAAAACTAGTTCTCTAAGGTCTCATATTTAGATGCCTTAGAGTGACGGCACCTGTCTCGACACTTTCGTTGAGAGAATAATTGATCGTTTAGAGAAAGTCTTACAAAATAAGAATATATTTAAGAATAAAGTTTCAGCTAAAAAAGAGATTTTATATATTAAAAAACGTGATGATTGGGGACTCTCCCTCAATCATCACGTTTTGTTTTATACTTTGAATCTACTAATTAGCAACTGTAATTCCTCTGCCATTTTTGATAAAGTATGAGCAGAAGCCGTAATTTCTTCCATTGACGCAAGTTGTTCCTCAGTTGCGGCTGAAACTTCCTGTGTACCAGAAGCAGATTCCTCAGCTACCTTAATAATTACACTCATCGAGCTAACCATTTGCTCTGAACCGGCTGCCATCTGTTGTACAGCTGAAGACACATCCTGAATTTGCAGGTTAACTGCTTCAATTGAAGTCTCAATGTTACTGAAAGCCTGCCCAGCAGTGTTTACTGCTCCAATACCTTCATTCACTTCTTTTGAAGTACTTTCCATTGTCTGAACTGCAGTTTTAGTTTCATTTTGAATCTTTAAGACTAATTGTGAAATCTGTTTAGCGGAGTTTGAAGATTGTTCAGCTAATTTTTTTACTTCATCAGCTACAACTGCAAATCCTTTTCCATGTTCTCCCGCTCTAGCCGCTTCTATCGCAGCATTCAGTGCTAATAAATTGGTTTGATCAGATATCCCTGTTATAACGTCTATTATTTTTCCAATCTCTTCTGAGCTCTCGCCTAAACCAGTTATGACAGATTCTAAGCCTGTAACATTTTGATTAATAGAGTTCATTTGTTGTATCGCGTTAGTAATTACCTGTCCTCCTGCTTTGGCTCCCTCAGATGCTTCTAATGCAGTATGAGAAACATTTTGTGCATTTGCTGCGATCTGTTGTATCCCAATCGACATCTCCGAAATTGTCGTGGACGTTTCTTCCACACTTTTCACTTGTTGATCAACACCAGTTGCCACTTGTTGCATAGTTGTTGCGACAAGCTCAGTTGCACTACTAGTTTGCTCAGCACTAGCAGTTAACTCTTCAGACGATGCAGCTACTTGTTCTGAAGTCGTACCAACCTCTTCTATTAGTGATCGTAGGTTTTTTGTCATGATATTAAAAGATGTAGCCAGCTCACCTATCTCATCATTATTCTTAACTTTAATTTCATCAAGCGTTAAGTCACCTGAAGAAATTTGTTCAGCTGATTTATTTAACAGTAATAGTGGATTTGAGATAATTCTAGAAATTACTAATGCAATGACAACCCCAAGAATGATAGCAATAATGGTTAACGCTGTTACAAACGAAACTCCAGATTTAAAAATTTGCACGGATTCCTCTGTTGCAGTCGCTGCACCATTTTGATTTATTTCTATTAATTTAGCAATAGAATCATTAGCTTCTTGCCATTTAGGATGACTTTCAAGTTGAAGTTCATTTGCTTCAACAAATGCATTTGCTCTTGCTTTTTCCAAGATGGGAGGAAAGCTATTAATATAATCGTTGTAGTTAACAACAAATTGATTGTATACTGTTCTTTCCTCTTCACTTGCAATATATCCTTCATACTGTGTAATAAGTTCGTTTATTTCGGTTTTTGTTTCCCCTAAACTTGTTTCAATAAGGTTCATTTCCTGTTGGTTAGGTTCTAATATAAACTTTAATAATAATCGTTGCACATCCGAAACTGCCCCATTTAAGTCACCTGCCAATACGAGGCTAGGAACCCAGTTCTCATCAATCTCTGTTGTTTTAGCTCCAATACCGTTCATTTTCGTGATTGCAAATATACTTGTCGCTAAAAGTAACGAAAGTACTAGTAAAAACCCACTTAGTAATTTTCTTCTTATTGTAAATCTCATTTACTTTCCTCCATTCATTTTAATCAATATATTAAAACGTTAATCTTACTTATTAATTCTTCCTAATCATATAATAGTGGCCACTTCTCTTGTATCACCAGGTGTTCCTATATGATCAATGTTATAGGAATGTAGTCCCGGTTTTTGCTTTAATTCCCCTAAACTTATCTAATATAGAATAAAATTGCCAAAATAAAAAAACGCTAATAGAGAGAATCGGTTTCAAACGATTTTCCTAAAATGCGTTTTCATCTATGTATTATTTTGTTAGGTCTGCTGTGTAGATAAGTCCTAGTTGTTTTCTTACATCTTCCATGATTTCTGCAGTGTGAAGGGAGTTTTCAAACGAATTAATAGAAGACATTGTCTTTCCTTCTTGTATTAACTTTATAAACTCTTCGGCTTCATAGTACATTTCTGGTTGATCCCTATCCATGCTAATGGTCTCTTCACTTCCGTCCTTATATTTAATTTCCACTAGGTCAGGAGACGAGATATTATCATGAATAATCATACTCCCTTCCTCACCTTGAATTTCAGAAGGTAAGAATGAATTATTCATTTTAGAGTGCATAATCACCGCATCCATGCCTTCATATTGGGCAATGAGGCTCCCACCTCCGTCTACTCCTGATTCAAGAAGAACTCCAGTACCTTTTACGCTTAGCGGAGCACCGAATAAAACCACCATTGGGTAAATACAATACACACCAAGGTCCATTAATGACCCATTTGATAGATTGGGATTAAACGCATTAAGAATAGTTCCCGCTTTATATGCATCATAACGTGAAGAGTATTTGCAATAGCTGGCAAAATAACGACGAATTGTTCCTAATTTATAGAGGTTTTCCTTAATAACCTTAAAATTAGGATGTAATGTTGTTCTCATTGCCTCCATCAGAAGAACATTATTTTCCGTTGCAGCCTTTATCATCTCTTTCGTTTCGGACACATTTGAAGCTAATGGCTTCTCACATAACACATGTTTACCATTATTCAAAAACACAATAGCATGTTCCTTGTGCAAAGAATTTGGACTTGCTATATAGACAGCATCAATAACATCACTTTTTGCCATTTCTTCATAGTTAGTAAATGTATAGTTAATATCGTATTTCTCAGCAAATTCCTCTGCTTTTTCTGTCGTCCGTGAAAATACTGCATGCAATTCAAAATCATGTAAATCCTTTACAGACTCTAAAAAACGATCTGTAATCCAATTGGTTCCTATTACACCAAACCTTACCAAATGTATCCACCTCTTTTATTCTATCTAGTTTTGTAAGTACTGAATTAGTGATTAAATAGTAGGAATAAAACTGTATGTATAAATCATTATACTAGTCTTGATTGGTTTATGGTGACATATTCAATAACAGCACACGAAAGAAGACCGATTTGTCTGAATTGGTCTTCTTTCGTGGTATTAGATGATATACAAGAGATTATTTATCACATGTCAAGAAATCAACCCAGACGGAATCGAATATTAGATCTTCTCTTGGAAAATAGAAATTCTAATAGGACTTAACTTTGTTGGTATAGTAAATTCTTGTAAGGTCTCAATATGTTTGAAGTAATCGCCAATATCTCCTTCAGTTTCAAAATACCACTCAGTAATGGTTAAATTGGATAATTCCTTTGTAAGTTCAAAGAATAACTGACAATGTAGCTGCTCCATATCAGAGAATTCTTCTTGGTCATAGACAGTAAATTGTCTGACGAAATCGAGGTAAAACAAATTTTCTTCCATTCCACACTGAAAAAGTAATTCAATATCGTCCTCGTTTTCTATTTCGATTTCTCCGAACCTTTTAAAAATGCCCCAAATCTCTTCTGGATTTGTTCTTTCACCTACTTGATTCTTCAAATAAGCTTCAGTTTCATGTACGGTTAACATCATTTCCCTCCATGATTTATTAGAAATTTATAGATGATAGTTATAGAATTTTATCAACAAGCTTTTAACTACCGATACTCCAATATGGTAGTAGGTTTAACTACTTTTTATATTCTGCATCATACGAGTTTTCACCAGCATGAACTGAAAGTAGGGTATCAGCATAGCCAACAAGCCTATTTACTATTTCATCTGCTAGTGCGTACACTACTGAGTGATAACCTGGTTCATGAATAATAGGGTCATCAAAAATAATGGTCGTATTAATGAATACGTCTCGGTTTCCATAAAGATTATAGTGAATAATTGCTTTGGCCGCTGCACCCCCAGTTCTTGGATCTTTGAAACTAGGAAGAAAAATGCACCATTCTTCTGCAGTAGCTGACCGAAAGTTCTTAGTAAACACCATTTGACTAATTTCTTCATCTATTTTCAATTTTTCTTCATTTTTAAGTGTATCAACTACTTTTTTAACCATATTAATTAGCGCTTCCTATTCTTCTGCAGGAGCAGCATCAACTGCAATTTGATAGGCATCTAGGATTGACTCTAACTCTGTTGGATCATTAATTCCAACCAAATATTGTTCATTACCTTCTAATTCGATTCTCATTAAAATCGTCTCATCCAGATTTCTTAACAATGCATAGGAATTCTCGTCCATATCGAACAGCGCTTCTATCGTATAATCTATTTCCTTACCTTCCTCATCCTGGATTGTTATATAATCTCTTTTGACTGTATCCATTCTTCTAACCTCCTGTTGAAAGATATATTTATCTTCCCCAAACAGTACTAATATAAAAGAAGAAAGAACTTCTTCCTAGAAGTTGATAAAATTCAAACAAGCTTAGAATAATACTACTAGTAAGATTACTAACGCCATCCATTTCCTACCTTTTATGATGGGTCACCATTTTGGCGCACCCCCTCACAATGAGTTACAACGCTCTATCATCATAGAGTCTCTTCAGCATGTATATGATGCAAAAGAAAGTGGAGAAATAAAGTTTCTTCCCTATAAATGGGCACAAGCTAGAAGAGAAGGAATTGCAATAAACAAGCAGCAAAAATAGAATGAGCAAAAGGGATTGGCTAGTCCAATCCCTTTTTAAAATGCTAGGCAACCTCTTTAACACTAGTATTTTTTGAAATCAATTCCCTTTTAATCCCATACCAGATCAACACAATCCCACCCACAACCAGAATTGGCTCTAGCCAATTTGCCTCAGGACCATTTGTTATTCGATGTAGTTGAAAAATCCAATGAAATACTACAATATCAAAGCTTAAGAACAAGCCTGTTGCTACGACAAAGCCTTGAAAAAAAGACTTAGAAAATACGAAATGAGCAATAAACATCAATATAAGTAACACAAACACTCCAAATAATACTGCTCCTATCCTTTCTCCCTGCGTCTCAGCCTTAAGTCCGGCTGCAGAGGAGTGAATGAGATGAAAAAATAAATCACTTAGTAAGTAGCCAAAAACAACTCCAAGAATTCTCATTGCCATAAACCACCCTAATTATCTAAAATATATCACTCTATTATACAGTAATAACGTTAAATGGTAGAAGTGAAAAAGAATACGATTACCTTACCACCCAATCCTCTAATAAAAATATTTCTTCAATAAGAATCAATTCCTATATAAATCTCTTAATTATTCCTATATAATTTATGAGTTAACTATACTTAGAAGGCGAGTCAGAAATATGAATACGGTAGCTTATTTCTTTTTTCAAAATATGGCGCTCATTATTGCCTTTATGTTTTTGTATATAAAATTAAAAGACTTCTTCCTAGAACGAAAAATCACATCATTTCTTTTAATTTCTCCTTTACTAGCAAGTTTCTTGTCTTTAGTTGTGATGCTACATCCCCTAGAATATGAGGGAATGAAATTAGATTTACGAGAAGTACCTCTTTTTTTCATTAGTTTTATAGGTGGATGGAAATGGGGTCTAGTCTCATCTATTTTACCTTCATTATATCGATTCTCTTTAGGAGGACCCACTGTTATTGAAGGAATCATGCAAAGTATTTTACTTCCCGTTTTAATAGGTTCCCTATTCTATGGAAAAGGAAATTTTATTCCTGAGACAACGATATTGAACCTTAAGAAATTGATTGGGACTCTATTGTTATTTGAAGTGATTAAATCAATCTTAATGATTATAACGACCCCTATAACTGTACAACTATCCTTTATTATGTCTATATTTGCCGTATTAGCTGTTCTTGGAATGGGATTGATGCTAAATGATGCTAATAGAAGTAATATGATGAAGAAAGAACTACTATATCTTTCTAACCATGACTCATTAACACATTTACCTAATATTAGGTGGTTTAAAGAGGAAGCACAAAAGCAATTAGACAAAAAGTCTAAGGTTGCAATTGCTATGTTTGACGTAGACTATTTCAAAAAATTTAATGACACAAATGGTCATCAAGCGGGAGACGAAGTACTGCGAGACTTAAGCCAACTGTTAGCGGATCATATTGGAAAAGAAGCACTAATTGCTCGCTACGGTGGTGAAGAGTTTATCATTTTCTATAAAAATGCAACTAATAGAGTTTATATTGAGGATGTCATATCTCGATTTAAAGACAAGATAGAACAATTCCCATTCATAGGTCGCGAAAACATTCCGGAACAAAAAGTGACTATCTCAGTTGGAATTAGCTTTTCAAATTCTAACGACTCATTAGAAAATATGATAAAAGAGGCAGATCAAGCGCTATATGAATCAAAAAATAGCGGCCGAAACAAGGTCACTGTTTACTCCGAAGGACAAACCAAATCTATTATTGAACCTAGTTAATTAATTATCTAGGTTTTTTCCATGTTTTGATTTTAGTTCTTTTTACTTGGTACAATGGTTGAAAGAGAAAAGGAGTGTCGCATATGTGTGGTCGCTTTACATTATTTGCTGATTTGAACGAGATTGTTGAGAGGTTTGTGATTAACGTTGGGATACAAGAGGAAAACTATTCTAAGAGCTACAATATCGCACCTTCCCATTCCGTTCTTTCTGTCATAAATGACGGCACAAACAATAGATTAGGATATTTACGCTGGGGACTACTTCCACCCTGGGCTAGTGACGAAAAGATAGGTTATAAATTGATTAACGCAAGAGCTGAAACACTTTCTGAGAAGCCCAGCTTTCGTATGGCCTATCAAAGAAAACGTTGTCTTGTACCTGCAAATAGTTTCTTTGAATGGAAAAAAACAGATCATACAAAAACACCCCTGTGTATTAAACTTAAATGTTCGGGTTTGTTTGCGATGGCTGGTTTATGGGAGAGTTGGCGGTCACCTCTAGGTAAAATCATTCATACTTGTACGATCATTACAACAACCCCAAATCACTTGGTAAAAGATATACATGATCGGATGCCTGTTATTTTAAATCCTGATGATGAAAGCAAATGGCTTGACCCTGCTGTAAAGGATGTTAACGATCTAAATGGCTTGCTAAAACCCTTCCCAGCAGAGTTAATGGACGCATATGAGGTCTCCTCTCTTGTAAACTCACCGAAAAATAATAATCACAACGTCATTCAAGAGATTTGTTAAATACAGAAGATATCAATATGATCTTAAAGCCAGTTATTTATGATGGTTGTAATAATAATGATTTTTATATATGATATAAGAGTAAATCGTAACCATTATTATTTGTTGAATACGATCCTGCTGCTATTGGAACTGCTCTATTATAGATATGAGAAGAGGAGGAAAATGCAATGAGGGGAAAAACTCCTGTTTATATAATCAGTGGTTTTCTAGGAAGTGGAAAAACCACGGTCTTAAAGAAATTAGTAGAATATACAAGACAACAAAACAAAAAAGTAGGACTCATCCTTAATGAACTCGGAGATGTAAATGTAGAGAATTATATGTTTGAGCAAGAACAAATGGTCGAGCTTTTAAACGGGTGTATTTGCTGCTCTATTCAAGATGACCTTAAGGAAACCTTACAACAATTTATAGATAACCCTGTAGATATTCTTTTGATTGAGGGAACAGGTGTAGCCAACCCTAACGAAATTGTCGATACACTTGTAAGTACAACTTACCTTGAGAATTTTGAGCTAAAGTCTATTATAAGTCTAGTAGATGCAAGTAACTTCTTAGACTACCAAAGTATCTTTTCTAGCTCAAAAGAAATACGTCAATTGTTAAAAGAACAAATAACTAGTGCTTCCCTTGTAATTGTGAATAAAACAGATTTAATCTCTACTAAGCAACTCCAAAAAGTAGAAGCTAGTATCTATAAAAATATAGCAAACGATACTCCGATGATCGCTACTTCCTATGGTGAGGTTAGTATTGAAGAACTGCTTAAACCTAGGATAAGAATGATTACATCTGGTGAAAGTGATCAGAAAAGTTGCTCTTGCTCCTCCAATGATCATAAAGAAGGATGTGAGCATCAAAATCATTCTAACCATGCTAGTATTAAAGCAGTTAAGCTAGACAATCTACCTTCATTAGATAGAAAACAGTTGCAAAAGTGGTTAAAAGGACTACCAGGCGAAATTATTCGTGGCAAAGGAATTGTTCAAGTTAGTGGTGAAACAGGACTGACAAGCTTCCAATATGCTGCAGGAAGATTATCATTCGAAAAACTAGCTGAAGCTAGCATGCAAGAAACCGTAATGATTTTGATTGGAAATAATATTAAAAAAGATGAAATAATAAAGTATTATGAAAAGGGTTTTTTGTAAATAACTGATTACTTTGAAGGGCCAGCTGGTCCTTTTTTTAATTTATTAACTAATCCTGACGGGGACACCCTAACAGTCGTCCCCTTCTAGACATTCAAATGGTTCAAAAAAGTCCAATCTTTTGGTGTTACAAACCTATACTTTTATTGTTATTTAAATTACAGATTTTTCAGCTGTCATTGCTAAAACATAGTCTTTAAACGCATGACCTTAAACATAAATCTGGCATCCTCCCCCATTTTTGATGGGTGGTTTAAAAATGGCCTTAATCTATTTAAAAAAAGTTCATCACAAAATCTAGATGGACCATATCTTTGATAACAAGAATCGTGATCCCTGCAAATTGCATCTAGAGGATTTACTGGGGCTCCCGGCCCACTACAACGCGGACCTCAATATCGATAACCTGGAAAACAAGACAAAATCATCTCCCCCTTTTTAGCTTTTTTATAGTTTATGTACAAGAAGGGAACATGGACAGGGGGGATGTCCTATATCTATAGCCTGTTTACAAGTTTGTATTAACGTACATGACTAGAAGAATCTTGTTTTCTTCTTAAAACAAAGATTGAAGTTTGTTGATGATATTTAGAGCAACTGCATTAAATCATCCCTGTGACTTGTCTAAAAATGAGTAGTAATAGATCTTTTTGAAAGATCGAATTTGATTTAACTTATACTTAGCTTCCGATGAAATTTCACTAAGTGGTTTACCCTTTACTAAAGGTGTTTTATCATACACCTTCTTTACTTCTATTTTCTCAGCGTTATTTACCTCTTCATCATGAATGATAATCTTCTCAGGATACCACATGATAATGTCTAGGATTTCTTCAACTTCTTGAATATTTGAGTGAAGGAGAAGCTGAAGTAACTCATGATTGGTCAAGATCGGAATAGTTCCTATAGGTAACTCTTTCTGACGCACATAAATGGAAATTGCTTTTGCTAAGAGAGCATCCAAAGCCAGACAAGTAGGTTCCAAAAAGCTCTTATGATCTTGGAAGATAGCATTCATTATGGATTCACTCGTTGAAAGATCAGCATCGACAAAATGACCAGAAAAGGAAATATTTTCTATGATTGTTGATGGATGCTTATCCAATTTCCCAAGCATATAAGAATCTCTCAAGAAGCTATCCAGATGATCTGCACTTAAATATGGTGTCTTGTGGGTTAATGGGGAATCTTCATTCAATAAATTAATAATTGCTTGTGGGCAGAAGCCATATTTGGTTAATATTGCAGAAACTTCCTGGCCTTTTATATAATCCTCTGTGATGGTATGGTGGTTAAATCCCAGTGTTCGTTCAACGGCATGTGAAAAAGGTAAATGTCCAATATCATGAAGAAGTGCTGCCATTCGAAGATTCTTATCACTTGGAAAAAAACGGGCAATGATGGTCCACACTCCAACAGTATGTTCATATCTTGAATGCTTAGCTGCTGTAATAAAGGAAGCTGTTCCATAATGTGAAAGAAACTTTAACCTCTTAAGAGCCCTACTTTGTAACAGTTCATACTCCCAAGGGTCAGCTTTTGTATTAAGCTGGTAAAACGGGTCAAAAATATTTTCTTGATTTCTAAAAATATACTGCATTTTTGGTTCTCCTTTCGAAATGTAAGATTATTTTATTCCCACTCAACAATAAAAAGCCCGTTTCATATCCTAGAAATAAAGATACGAAACCGGCTCAGTATGAGAGTGGTAAACTACCACGGTTTATCAGTTCGTAATAAAGAAAATATTATACACCTAAATTATACCAATTATTGCATGTTAGTCAAGAACAAAAGGCGCAAGCGCCCCGGTTAGCCCTGACAAGCAAATGTTCCTTCGAGAAAAAAGGGTTGGTTTCCCTTTATTTTCGAAGGAACATTTGACCTAGGAAAAAGTGTACTTCCTTTTTCCATCGAGGTAGGATGAAATTGCAAAGATCGTCGCAATTTCATCTTGGCTGGGCGCTGGAGCTGGATTATTATACACTACTCTTATTTATCAACAAATGATAAACTTTTATAATTTCATAAAAAAATCTTACCTTCCAAAGGTAAGATTCAACTTTTATTCTTTCTCAAATTTTATTGTACTTCTTACAGTATTTATTGGACGAACAAGGCTTTCAATTTGTTCACGCTTTTGCTCTAGAAATGGTGGTAATGATAGCTTTTCACCTAGAGTTTCATAAGGCTCATCACCCATAAACCCAGGACCATCTGTAGCAAATTCAAAGAGAATTTGCGGAGCTACCCTAGAATAAAGCGATTCGAAAAAGTAACGATTTACATAGCCTGATGTTTGGAAACCAAAACTTTGTAAACGCTCATTCCATTCATCAATTACAGAGCGATCGTCAACTCGAAAGGCAACGTGGTGGACAGTGCCAAAACCTTGCTGAGCCGGAGGAAGCATTACGTTATGCTCTGCAATTACTTGAGCTCCATTTCCCCCTTCGCCCACTTCAAATAAGAAAAAGGAACCTTCCTTTGCCACTTGTTTAAATAATAATACCTTTTCCAGCATCTCTTTGAAATAATCAATATTTGCAACTGTGATAAAGATAGGACCTAGTCCAGTAATGGCAAACTCCAATGGTATCGGACCATTCTGCCATGGTGTTCCAGAAGCAACTCCTTTATTCGATTCGTCTGAAATTAATTGATATTGCTGATCATCAAAATCTACAAAAGAAATGGTCTTCTTACCAAATTGCTCCTTAATTCCTGAATGCTTAACCTCTAAACGATCAAATCTACTAGCCCAATAATCTAGTGCAGCATCAGTCGGAACCCGAAATGAGGTTTTGGAAATTTCATTCGTACCATGAACTCCCTTTCGAATACCCGGAAAATCAAAGAAAGTCATATCTGTTCCTGGGCTCCCGGTATCATCAGCAAAAAATAAGTGATATGTTTGGATATCATCTTGGTTCACTGTTTTTTTTACTAATCTCATCCCTAGCACATAAGTAAAAAATTCATAGTTTTTCTCTGCACTACTTGTTATTGCTGTAACATGGTGAACTCCTTTTAGTTCATTCACGTTTATACCCCCGTTTTTTTAAAAAATAATATTTATTCTCATTATCCTTAATTAATATATCTCAGTTTCGAGATAAATATACCACAGAGTTTTGCCGCTGTCAAATACACAACTTATACTCAATCAATTACATACTTACCTATTTTTAAGAAAAAACCAAACACTTATCCCAAAACAAAATAGTCCCACAATAAAATAAAAGGATCTTGTAACCCAGTAAGGAAACTTCCCTAATACAAATCCAATTAATTCAAATGGATTAATCAAAAAAAGATAATCGATAGTACTCATCTGCTCTTGTTCAACAAAGTCACCACGTTTTCGCAGTTTCTGTTCAGAAATTGAACTAACATAGATAAACGTGGCTCCCATTAAGGAGAAAATCACACCTAATAATGATTCGACTGAAAACATACAACCACCTCAAGATATAAAACTCACAAGGATAACTTTTTCAGATTCTATTAAATCCGATTCTTTATTTCTTCCCGTAATGACTCTATAAGGGTATCTGATAAATTTGCAGGAATGGTTTGATTTTCTTCGAAATACCAACTATTAATCAATTCTAGGTCTTCTTTTTTAAAGGTAACGCTATATTGGTTCTGGTTGTATGTAAAATCAGCGGTAACTGATTCTTCACCCAGAAACTCATCATCTATAATCATGTGATTTATTTTGAATGACTCCATGAAAATCCTCCTAAGAAATCTTTTTATGTACATAGATTGAACATAAACGAAGTGTTTATTCATTTTAGTTTTCTACAACTTATAATTTGGTTTGAAATAGTTGATATCCCGGTATATCGCCTGTAAAATGGACAAGTAATACATAAGGAGGAATAATAATGATTCAACGTACAGTACTACTCAAGTTCTCAGAAGAAACTACAACAGAAACATTACAAGAAGTTGTTACAAAGTTTAAAACACTTAAACATGTCCTAACTGGAATAGTAGAAATTGAAGCGGGATTCAACTTGGCTGAAAAAAGTAAGGAATATCAAGTAATTTTAATGGTAAGATTCGAGGATCAAGCTGCCCTTGATGCTTACACTGCAAACGAAGATCACCAAGCTGTTGCTGCCTTCATTCGTGAGGCCGGAAGACTTGATAGTATTGGGGTAGACATCGAAATTTAAAGAATTGTTCAACTAAAATAGCGTGGTAGGCAAAACCACAGATTCCTTTAATAAAGGCGAAATATTTTGTCTTTTTTCTCCAAAATCTCTTTTATAAAATAAAAAGTGATAAGAGTATTTCCCCTTATCACTTTTTAATCAAGCTAAATAGGCTTCTTTGATTTGTTCATCACCTAGTAATTCAACATTTGTTCCTGTCATTTTGATTTCACCTGTTTGTATAACATAACCACGGTTTGCAATTTGTAATGCCTGATAAGCATTTTGTTCAACTAATAAAACGGTCATCCCAGTTTCGTTTAGTTCTTTTATAATAGAGAATATTTGCTCCACAATGATCGGGGCAAGTCCCATAGATGGCTCATCAAGCATTAATATATTGGGACCACTCATGAGTGCTCTTCCCATTGCCAGCATTTGTTGCTCTCCACCACTCATAGTTCCTCCACGCTGATTCACACGTTCTTTTACACGAGGGAAGTATTGAAAAACCTTTTCCATTCGTTCTGCTATGATTTTCTTATCTTTAACAGAAAAAGCACCCATTTCTAAATTTTCTCTTACCGTTAGCCTTGGAAATATTTTTCTCCCCTCTGGAACATGGGCGATCCCTGAGATTACAGTTTCATGAGGTTGAACCGTAGTAATGTTTTGACCATTTAAAAGAATCGTTCCCGCTTTTGGTTTAACTCCACCACTAATCGTTTTTAGCGTTGTAGATTTACCTGCCCCATTACTTCCTATCAGAGAAACAATCTCTCCTTGATTAACGTGAAGGGTTATACCCTTAAGTGCATGTATTCCTCCGTAGTATGCATGGACATTATTTAATTCTAGAATTGGCATACCTTATCCTCCTATAGAAGTAACTGAAGGTGTAGTAGCGGCCCCACTACCTAAGTAAGCCTCAATTACCTTTGGGTTATTACGAATTTCATTAGGGGTACCCTCTGCGATTTTTTCACCATGATCTAATACAAATATTTGCTCTGAAATTTCCATTACTAGCTTCATATCATGCTCAATTAAGATGATCGTCACTTCAAATTCTTGTCTGATCCGATGAATCAAGTCAGTTAGCTCTTTTGTTTCCCTTGGATTCATTCCAGCAGCAGGTTCATCTAATAGGAGAACCTTGGGTTTTGTTGCCAGTGCACGGGCAATTTCTAGTCTCCTCTGTGCTCCGTATGGAAGACTGTCCGCCTCATCGTTTAAATGGTCAGCCAAACCTACATACTCAAGTAACCGATATGCCTCTTCTTGTGCACGAAACTCTTCTTTTTTAAACTTTGGAAGTTGTAGAATGGTACCAATCAAACCGGTTTTTAAATGATTATGCATACCAACCATTACATTTTCTAAAACAGTTATGTTACCAAACAACCGAATATTCTGGAATGTTCTCGCTATTCCCTTTTTTGAAATCGTATGAGGCTTCATCCCAACAATTGATTGGTCTTCAAGATAAATGGAGCCCTCTGTTGGTTGATAAACACCAGTTACCATATTAAAGAAGGTTGTTTTACCTGCTCCATTTGGACCAATTACAGCAGTAATTGATCCTTTCTCTACAGTTAGACTGATGTCCTGATTCGCAATAAGCCCGTCGAACCGCTTTGTTAAACTCTTAACTGTTAGGATGGACATAGTTAGCACCCTCCTTCGGTAGAGAAATCTCTGTATTTTTAGGCTTTTTCTTAAGTAGTTCTTTGTTAAATATAGGATTCTTTGCTGGTAATAAACCTTGAGGTCTATATAATGCAAATAGAATTAAGATTGCTCCAAATATAAAACGTTGCATTTTTGCTGGCGAGAGTGCATCAGGTATACTAATCACTCCACTCAGACTTAATTGATTGAGCCAGTTCGTAATCTCAGTCAAAACCTGCATGTTTAAAATCGTCATAATGGCTGCCCCTAAAATAACACCAGGAACTGACCCCATTCCTCCAAGAATGACCATAACCAGAATCGTAATAGATTCTAAGAGTGTAAAACTCGTAGGATCAACAAATGTTTGTTTTGCAGCAAACACTACCCCCATCATCCCTGAAAAGGATGCACCGACTGCAAAAGCAGTTAGTTTTGTACGAACTAAATGAATCCCCATGGATTGAGCCGCAATCTCGTTTTCCCGAACGGCCTTCCATGACCTTCCAATCTTAGAGTACTCAAGTCTTCTTACAGAAAGGAAGACAATGACGAGTATAGCTAATACGATAAAGTAAAACTGACTAGGGTATATAAAGGTGATCCCGAATAATTGAGGCGGTGTAATTGACGATAGTCCCATCGCACCGTTTGTAATGTTAACTGGGCGATCTAGGTTGTTAAAGACAATTCGGATAATCTCACCAAAACCTAGGGTAACAATAGCTAGATAATCACCTTTTACACGCAATACCGGTATGCCTAGTAAAATACCAAATAAAGCTGCAACAAAGCATCCCAACAAAATAAAAATCCAGAAGCTCTCACCACCTAGAGGGAAAGTTCCAAAAGGCATAAATTCCGCTGCCTGTGCAGTTGCAAAAATGCCATAAGTGTAGGCTCCTACTGCAAAAAAGGCTACAAATCCTAAATCTAATAAGCCAGCAAGGCCTACCACAATATTTAATCCTAAAGCCATTGCAACATAAATACCAACAAGCGTAACTACTTCCATATAGGATTGATAGGCCATACCTTGGCTAGCAGATAAAGGCAGAAGGACTACTAAAACAAGTCCTGCAACCACCCACTTTGTTGCGTAGCTTAACTTAGTAAAATGAAGCAGTAGTAAAGAACTGAGCAGTAGTAAAAACGCAATAACAGACTTTTGCGCCAAATACAGACTTAATGAAGTGACCAGAATATAAAGAGCTAATAAAACACCTTGAGCAAGCTTATTATGTTTAACTTTTTCTAGATATGAATTCAACGCGAACACCTACACTTTCTCCGCAACGACTTTTCCAAAGATACCTTCTGGTTTAAAAATGAGTACGATAATTAAAATTGCGAAGGCAAATACATCCTTGTATTCAGCACCTAACATTCCATTCGTTAAGACAGCTAGATTTGCTGCGGCAAACATTTCTAGTAAACCTAGAAGTAAACCTCCAAACATGGCTCCACGAATATTCCCTATCCCACCCAACACAGCAGCAGTAAAGGCTTTAAGGCCTAATATAAAGCCAATATAAGGATCAATTGTTCCATATTGAACAGCAAACAGAACCCCTGTTGCGCCCCCTAGAGCTGAGCCAATAAAAAAGACCAATGCGATAATTTTATTAACGTTAACCCCCATTAATGCTGCAGTGTCACGATCCTGTGCAACAGCACGCATTGCCACACCATATTTTGTCTTATTCACAAATAAATCCAAGCAAACCATCATGATAATCGCAATCACAAATACGATGATAAATGATTCTTTAAAGGATGAATCATTAAACATAGTACTAATTGTTGAAGTTTTAATATCGATTCGGTCTGTAAACATACTTGGTCCCGTAAGAATATAGTTACCACGCTTAAGCTCTGTTATAAAACGTATAATATCTTGTAGTAAAAAAGAAATCCCAATAGCAGTGATTAGTGTAATTAGTTTGGGGGCTTTTCTTAATGGTCGATAGGCAACTCGTTCAATACCCATACCTATTAATCCAGTAAGTACAGATGTAATTACTAGTACAAGTAGTAATGCTAATAATGCTGGCATCACAGCAATCCAGCCGAGACCTGTTAAAGTTATTAATATAGCTGTACCAATAAAGGCACCTGTCATAAATATTTCTCCATGCGCAAAGTTGATCAACTCTAAAGTTCCATACACCATTGTATAGCCTAACGCAACAATGGCATAAACAGCCCCTAATGTTAGTCCATCAATTAAAACTTGCGGTAAAGTGTGTAGTACCTCAGCTAACATTTCATGCACCTACCCTTTTAGTAAAAAGAGGGTATGACGATTGGCATACCCTCTAGCCATATTGATTTAGACGTTCATTTATAATGTAATTGATAGCGTTTATCCATCTACCTTGTAATCTACTAAATAAAATGTTTCATTACTTTATTTGCTTACAACTGACTCTTGTTTTGGAGGATAAGCTACTTCATCAAACTTATAAATAAAGATTTGAGCGTATTCATTATCTCCCTTGTCATCAAAAGTTACCTTTGTAACAGCACCTTGGAAGTCAGTTACATTACGGACGGCATCACGTACTTGTTCACGAGTAGGAAGCTTACCATCATTTGCGTTAATAGCATCTTCAATTCCCTTTAATACAACTCCCATTGAATCGTAGCCATATGCTGAGTAGGATTCAACGTTTTTGCTAAATTTAGCTTTATAGTCATCAGCAAATTTCTTTCCTGCATCAGAAGCAAACGTGTCACCAGCAACTGATGTAATATACGTGTTCTTTACTGCGTCGCCAGCAATTTCAACTAGAGTAGAAGAATCTAAACCGTCTCCACCCATAAATGGTACATCAATTCCTTTTTCTCTACCTTGCTTTATGATTAATCCGCCTTCAGAATATAGTCCACCGAAGTACACTAGATCAGGTTTCTTTGAAGTAACAATGTTAAGAACTCCGTTAAAGTCCTTTTCCCCCACTGTAATTCCTTCAAATCCTACAATCTCTGCTCCTAATTCTTCAGCTGCACCTTTAAATGCTTCAGCAAGTCCAGATCCGTAAGCCGTTTTATCTTGAATGATGAAGATTTTCTTTGCTCCTAATGTATTCACTGCAAAATCAGCAGCAGCTGGGCCCTGAAAATCGTCTCTTGCAACAATGCGGTTTGTCGTCTTTAATTCACGATCTGTTACATCTGTTGCCGTATTTGCTGGTGAAACCATTGGTATAGCGTATTTTTCATATGTTACGGAAGAAGGAATTGCAACACCAGAGTTTAAGTGACCAACAACAGCTAAAATCTCATTATCTGCACCAATTAACTCTGCATTCGCAACACCTTTCTTAGGATCAGCTTGGTCATCATAAGGAATTAGTTGTAGTTCAAATCCCATTTCTTTGAACTTCGCTTGTTGATCTTCAAGGGCAAGCTGTGCACCTAGTTTAATCGCTTCACCTAAAGTTGCGCTTCCACCTGATAATGGTGTTTGAGTAGCAATTTTAATAACATTTCCTCCACCACCTGATGCTGTTTGTCCACCGCTGCACCCTGCAACTAACCCCATTGCTAAAGATGCTGTTGCAAGTAAAGATAGTATTTTTGTTTTCTTTCTAACCAAACTGACCCACCCCTGATAAAATTATTTTATTTTTTTGAAACTTAAGAATAATATAAATATTTATATATTTATTTACAACAACTATTTTTTATAAATACCATAATATATATGTTGACATTTTGTTAATCTGAGTTTATTAGTAATACCAAGGGTTTTGCTTCGATTTTCGTAAGTTTCAGTAAGCGAAACATAATATTAGCAATATTGATTATTGAATATTTATTCATTTCCATTTAATAAAAAAAGCCTGAGTATACGGGGCTGTTGACAAAATGGGGAGGGAGCAATGCTCTCTCCCCATTTTGTCAACAGCCCCTTAAAAGCCTTTTTTTATTTACTCTGTTTTCTACTACTTTGTTTATCACTTCCCAAACCTCGAAAAAAGGAGTAAAATACATGTAATTCAATAGGAAAGGTTGGGATTTAAGTGAAACAAACTTTTCGCTCAATTCCGCAACCATTGGTACGTACCAATCAATGGTTTATTGTGAGTTCAGTATTATTATCCTTAATACTCAGTCAAGCATATATACTTCTTCTTCCACTTAGTGTAGGTTTGTCAGGTCTTCTCCTACAATTCAATCCAGTTATGCGACTTGCAAAGTTATTTCTTAAAAAAAATCCTTCTGCATACATCCCTGAAGATTACGATCAGCAGCAATTTAACCAAGTAATCGCTGTAGTTTGTTTAGCTATTGCTTTGTTCAGTTTCTATATGGGGTGGATTGTCTTATTTTATATTTTTTCAATTATAGTTGCCTTAGCAGCGTTTGTAGCCATACTTGGATTTTGTATAGGTTGTTATGTAAGGTTCAAGCTTGTAAGATATCTTCATAACAAAAGTAAACTAAAGCAAAATTAATTTTACAAAAGTCTTTTGTTTGAAACGGCTTTTTTATTTTGCTGTATTCCACCTTTGATTTTTTGAAAACCGACAATCACAAATTCCATTTTAAAGTGAGAGCTCTTCACATTTACCTATTTTCAAAAAAACATGTTAGATATCCTAACAACTTTAATGAAACGTCATCGTTTTTCAATTATTCTATCTTTAATACAAATTCATTTAAAGATGTACCGATAAAGACGAACTCAATGCATTTGTCAGCTATTAAACTATAAGAACGATAAAAAAGTAAAGGAGGTTTACACAAGTGGATCAAACTAAGGGAGTTAAAATAGCAGTAGAGATTATTGAATTAGATTTAAAAAGAGATGAACTCTTTGAGGAATTAATAAGGTTATTAGGGTCGAAAGCTTACGAACTACTAAGAACTGTACAAAATTACTAGAAGGAGGTTAGCTTAATGACACAACTTCTTATTGCTGTTGAAAAAATGAAAAATTATTATATTCAAAAGCTAATGAACAACGGGATTTTGGATATGTACGAAATTGACCGTAACTCCTACACAGTTAAAGAACTAGAAGGATTGATTAAAAAAAACAAACTCACAACATCTAAAACCATTAAATAAGACGGACTATCTTTGATAGATGAATCTATTTTTCAAGAAAACTCAGTAATGCTAGTGTCTTGCGTTTTCCCCCTCTTTTACAAAAAATATAAACCTATGTTAGATTTCCTCACATAAAGTTTGAGAACTAACTTGAAAAGTAAGATAATAGAAATAGATTAGTAATAGATCCTTGAACCACAGTTTTAAACAAACGTTTAGGGAGGAGGACACATGTTTTCTTATAAGGATAAGAAAGTCATTACGATAGGAATTGTTAGTGAATTAACCGGATTATCTGAACGAAAAATTCGTTACTATGAAGAGCGGGGCTTACTATTTCCTGAAAGAACAAAACGCGGAACCCGAGTCTATTCTTTTTCCGATGTTGAAATACTTTTAACCATAGCGGACAAACGTGAAGAAGGTGTCCAAACTTGTGAAATTAAGAAGGATATGATGAATGATAAAAAGAAAAGTGATGTTCGTAATCAGATGCTTCGTGGACAGATTAATGCCCATTTTAACATTAGGAAATAATAGATTACTAACAAAAAAATTGACAGAAATAGCTGTCAATTTTTTGTGAAGTCTTAGATAAGACCCTTGATTATTTATCTTGTGTTACTAGATTATATTCACTTATCGTTTTTAGTGGATAGTACCATTTAAAATCCGGTTGGCCAGTTAGCTAATCTACGTTCACTCTTAGAACCTTTTTTTATACAAGCAATTTCTATAGAACGACATAGGAATTGTCTTGTTTCTTTTGGATCAATCACATCATCTATTAGATGTTTACCCGCTGCCTTGTAAGGTGAGCTATCAAAAGCCCATTTCTCTAGTAGCTGCTGTCTAACCTCTTTAGAATTTTCTACTCCTTCTAGCTGACGTCCGTATACGACATTTATCCCTACCTCTGGACCTGTAAAGTTAATTTCAGCAGTTGGCCAGGCAACAACCAAATCTGCTCCCATGGTTGGCCCACACATGTTTGCATAAGCAGCACCAATACTTTTTCGAATGACAACTGATAGTTTAGGCACCGTTGACTGCGCTAGTGCTTGATTCCATACCATTATTTTAGTAGGAATTTTAAGCTTTTCTGCTTCATTACTTATCCTGAAACCAGGTGTATCATGTAAAAATATGAGAGGAATATGAAAGGAATCACATAGACAAATAAAGTCTGTTGCTTTTTCACATTCTTGTACACCGGCAGCACCCGCATAAATTTTAGGTTGATTTGCCACAATACCTACTACTCTTCCATCTAACCTAGCAAACATGGTTAACAAGGCTCCACCGTAATATTCTTTATACTCAAAAAAGGTGTGTTCATCAACAATTTCAGAAATGATCTTCTTCATATCATATACTCGATTTGCTTTGTCCGGTAGAATAGATGAAATACTTTCTAGAAGTCTATTAGGACAATCTTCAGTAGTCTTAAAAGGTGGTTCCTCTGTAGCATTCAATGGCATATAGCTGAAATAATCCTTCATTTGTTGAATGCAAGCTTCTTCGGTCTCTGCAAATGAATCTACCTGACCTGTTTTACTAGCGTGAACCTCCCAGCCTCCTAATTCCTCTGTTGACACCTTTTGACCAGTTGCCATTTCAAGCATTCTCGGCCCTGCAACGGCCATACAAGTACCTTTTAACTGAGTAACAAAATCAGAGGAAACAGCTGCCCAAGTTGGCCCTCCAAAACTATCACCAAGAATGGCGGTCATTAAAGGAACTTCGCGATTATGAGTAAGCATTTCATTCGGGAATAACTTATCACTAATTCCATCTGACCCCATTCCGTCCGGCATTCTCAAGCCCCCTCCTTCTTGCAGATTAAACATGGGCAAGCCACGCCTTAGGGCATATTCATGAATCTTTCTTGCTTTTCTAATATGAACAGAACCTTCCGTACCTGCAAACACTGTCTTATCACCAGCTTGTACCACAACTGGCCTACCTCCTACTTTTGCCACTCCAACAATCAAACCATCTCCAGAGCTCTTATCCTCAGTACCTACCATTTCTGAATGATTAAGGCCTCCTAATTCCATAAAGGAATTCTCATCTACTAGTAAGTTAATTCTTTCTCTTGCAGTTAAAAACCCGGCTTCATGTTGGCGCCTAATCTTATCTTCGCCCCCACCTAAACGAGCTTTTTCCTTCCGTTTAGTGAAATCATTGATTGAATTCTGAACAGCATCTTTAACTTGATCAGACATTAAAATCCCCCCTGTTATGTAATTGCTATCAATGATACCCTTACTAACTATCCGGTTAGTATGTTTACTAATATTTGTGTTTTTAGTTGTTGGAAATAATTATAGCATATACAATACATTATTATTAGAAAATTCAACCTATTAACAAAAGGTGCTAGTGATTACCCCTGCACCTTTATTTTATGAGTATGTATTAAGCGAATAGACTTATTAAATTACCATCTGGATCTACAATTACAGCGTACCTTTGTCCCCAAAATGCATCCCAAGGTTCTTTATGACTATTATAGCCTCTCTCTACTACTAATTGAAAAAGTTCATTTAATGATTCTACACTATCACATCGGAAGGCTAATTCAACACGATGACCTAAAGGATCCTCAAGCTGCCCGTATACTCCTTCAGTAATAGCTTTTGTATCAAAAGCAAACCTAACACCATCTTGATTTATTTCAACATGCTGTTCCTGATCAGCCTCTATTGGAATTTCCAATCCAAGTGTTCGATAAAAGTCTAACGATGCTTTCATATCGTTAACTACAATCCCTACCATATCTAGCTTAATTCCCATCACATTAACTCCTTTATATGTAAAAATTTCCTATTATATGGTTAGTTTATCACTTAGAACTTAAAAGAAAAATAGGATATAAAACATTCAGGTAACATATATCAAATCTCAAAAGCATTCCCTACAAAATATGTATTAAAGGCGCAAGAATTATGACTAGCAAAAATAACGCTTAAAGATAAAAAGGTAATCTTTACCCTTACTCTTCAAGCGTTATGTAACGTGAAAATAGTGATTTCAACTATATTATGAATCTTGCTATTATATAGGAGTTTAAAGTGGGTTCCTACTAAAAAAATTCACTTTATATCTATAAATCTACTTCAATACAAATAGGACAATGATCATTTCCCAAAATGGTTGAGTGTATGTCTGACTCTTTTAGCAAATCCTTTAATTTAGAAGACAAGATGAAATAGTCAATACGCCAGCCTATATTCTTTTCCCTCACCTGTCTCATATAGGACCACCACGTATAACTTTCTTCTTTATCAGGATATAAATGTCTAAATGAATCTATAAATCCAGAGGTCAGTAAAGTTGTCATTTCAGCTCGCTCTTCATCTGTAAAACCAGAATTACCTTTGTTAGGCTTTGGATTTCTCAGATCTATTTCATTATGGGCTACATTAAGATCACCACATAAAATAACTGGCTTACTTTGTTCCAAAACAAGTAAATATTGACGGAGTTCAACTTCCCACTGCAACCTAAACGGTAACCTTGCTAAGTCTCTTTGTGAATTTGGAGTATAAACATTTACAAGATAAAAGGTGTCATACTCTAGTGTGATGATTCTCCCTTCAGATTGGTCCTCTTCACTCCCAACTCCATAGGATACCGAAAGTGGTTCTTGCTTAGAGAATACTGCTGTACCTGAGTAGCCTTTCTTCTCTGCGTAGTTCCAATATTGAAAATATCCTTCTAGCTCTAAGTTTATTTGCCCCTCTTGTAGTTTTGTTTCTTGAACACAGAAAATATCGGCATCTATTTCACTAAAAAAGTCTAAAAATCCTTTCTGGACACAGGCTCTGAGTCCGTTAACATTCCATGATACTAGTTTCATAATCTCAATTCTCCTACCTCTTATAGTTATTTCGTGGTGACTATTTTATAAGGCAATAACTTTATGACTTGACTTTAAAAACTCACTAAACAATTTATTCATGGTTACATTTGTACCCGTCATTGATTCTGGATTCCATTGTACTCCTAAAGTAAACGTTGATGGTCCGGTATACTCAACCGCTTCAATGATACCATCTGATGAAACTGCCACAACTTTTAAATCCGAGCCAAGTAGATTTATTGATTGATGATGAAGACTATTAACTCTTACTCGGTCTGCACCTAAAATCTTATAAAGATTACTATCTATCTCGATATCTACCCAGTGGGTATCTCTTGCTCTATCAACTATTTGAGAATGTTGAATAGGTTGATTTGTTTGGCTAGGAATATCCTGAATCAAAGTACCACCTAGTGCAACATTAAGAACCTGAATACCTCTGCAAATTGCTAGCAATGGTATGTTTTTTTCAATCGCATGTTTAGCAATTGCCATTTCAACTAGATCTCTTTCTGGTATTGTAGGACCAAGATGAAGATGCGGGTCTTGCTTATAGAAGGCTGGATCAACATCTTCCCCACCACTTAAAATAATCCCATCACACATTTCTGCCATTTCAAGAGCAAGCTCCTCATTTATAAAAGGAAGAATGATTGGTAATCCTCCATTTGCTGCAACACTTTTATGATAATCATGATGAACATAAACCCCTTCCATATGGTGGTTATGCTTTACATATGCTCCTGTAATGCCAATGACAGGTTTCTTCATATTTGCTCCTCCATTACACTAATAAACTACCATCTTCTATCTGTACTATAAGATATTCATTGTTTTTTAACAATCATTTAAGACACTGTAGGAAACAAATACCTATCTAAAAAAACTATTATTTCGAGTTACGAAAAAATGTTACAATAAATTAATAAATTCAAAAAGAATGAAGGGTTAAAAGATGAATAAAAAATTATGGATAACTTATGGTATGTTAACAATCGCAACCGCTACCTGGGGAAGTGCTTTTATTGCAGGTAAATTTGCGGTTCAAAGCTTTGAACCTTCTACAGTTGCGTTTTTGCGATTCCTTGGAGCTGCTGTACTTTTATTTCCCATCATGTGGATGATGGAAAAAAAGCAAATAAAACCAACATTAAAGGATTATGGTTTATTTGCAGTGTTAGGATTAACAGGGATTGCCTTGTATAATATTTTCTTCTTTCTCGCGAGTAAGCACGCACCTGTTATAAAAAGCTCCATTTTTATTGCATCTAATCCAGTATTAATCGTTATATTATCAGGGATATTCTTAAAAGAAACCATTTCTAGGAACAATATCATAGGAATGATCATCGCATTAACCGGGGTAACGTTTATTATAACGGATGGACATTTGCTTTCACTTCTTACACTTGGCTTTGAACCTATTGATTTTGTTTTAATTGGGGCTGTTATTAGTTGGGCACTATACAGTGTGGTTGGAAAGATTGTCTTAAAAAAATTCAGTGCAGTTGTCTCTACTACCTACGCTGTAGCTTTTGGGACTATTATGTTACTACCGTTTGCACTCATGGAAACAACTTGGCAGGATGTTCAACACGCGAGCTTTGATGCTTGGGTAGCCATTATCCACATGAGCGTTTTTGTTACAGTTATTTCTTTTGTTATGTACTATAACGGTATTAAAGAAGTTGGAGCAGCGAAAGCATCTATATTTATCAATGTGATGCCATTATCAGCTGTTATAATGGCTACCCTTTTCTTAGGTGAGAAATTAACATGGGCACATGGAGTTGGGGCAGCCCTTGTACTATCAGGCGTTTATATAGGTACTAATACAAAAAAGTGGTTTGTGAGCAAGAAAAAAACTCACCATGTTGCTAGTTAAAAAAGCGAGAACGCTAACTAACTAATAAATAATTTAGGAAAGGTTCTGATAAGATGGAAAAACTACCGAAATACTTAAATAAGGTCTTATCGGAAGCCATTTCTTTATATGCTATAAATCCTGATTCATTAAAAAACCTGAATGGGAACGAGAGTACTGTTTTCTCTTATAAGAAAGAACAAAAAGAATACATCCTTAAAATTACTCACAGTAGCCATAGAACACTAGATGAAATATTGGCAGAGATTGATTGGCTACAGTACTTGGATCATTGTAATATTAAGGTCTCTAATCCCATTCCTTCTAGAAATGGACATTTCGTTGAAAAGATTCCTTTAAACAAAGCCTACTATTCAATCATCTCGTACGAAAAAGCATTAGGTTTTCTTATTGACAGAAGCCATTTCACCCCTCAAATTATAAAAAACTGGGGTTCAACAATGGGAAGAATGCATCACGCAACAAAGTTTTACAAGCCTTCAAACACTTATAACCGAAAACATTGGTATGAAAATAAGTATGTAAATATTGATATAAGAGCACTTCCCACTGTTAAACGAAAATATGAAGAAATTAAAGAACGATTAGTTTCCTTACCTATGGGGTCAAATGATTATGGACTTATTCATTCAGATCTTCACCATAGAAACTTTTTATTAAAAGACCAATCCATCACGGTTATCGATTTTGATGATGCAGAATATAGTTGGTTTATTAACGATATAGCTAAAACTTTATACAATGAAACATTTAATTTCTCTGTCCCTTCATCAGAGCGAGATGAATTTGCCTCCTATTTCTTAGATCACTTTCTAGCAGGGTACATGGAAGAAAATCAAATTAACCCATTACTGATGCAGTACTTTCAGGATTTCCTACAACTAAGGCACCTCTTTATTGTTATAAGGAGATTTCATACAATGAATCAATCACAACAAACTAAACTCACTGAAAAGTTTAAGTATGACTTACACTTTGACAAGCTATTGACAAACATCAGAATCAATAAAACATAAAGAGCAAATGCACATAACTCATTTGCTCTTTATGTTGTAACAGACTTTTGTATTTTTAGTTGTTAATTCTACTATAAGATCCCTATGTTCACCTTTAATGACTGCAAGTTGGTCAGCAACCTTATTTAGTAACAGTGGAGTTGTCGCCAGGTTACTAAAAATATCTCCAAATCTCCACGGCCCGTCTGTTTCCATTAATAGCTGGGAGAGCGGTACGTTATTAGCCAAATCCTGATCACGACTTCTGTAACAGACCTCTGGCGTAACCGAGATATAATAGCCACTCTCGACAATTTGATTGACTACTTTAAGGGGAGCTTTTAACCAATGAAAATGGGCTTTTTGTATTTCATGCTTTTGCAATAACTCATATACTATAATCGCTTTATCATGAACTGCATGTAAAACTGCAGGTAACCCATATCTAGCCGAAACCTCTAAACATCTTGATAGAAACTCTTCGTAGTGATGAAGTGTAGGTTTCAGTTCAGCAAGATTATAATGCGGTAGGCCAATCTCACCGATTGCAATAATACGGCTCCTCTCTCTTTTCACCAAGGATTCCCATTCTATAAAATCAGACTCTCTTGGAAGTGGTCTTTCAGGATGAAACCCCACTGCTGCATGAATAAAATCGGGATATTTCCCCTGTAGTTCTAGTGTTCGATAGGATGATGACAGATCAGTCGATACGGCTATCACATTGCTAACACCTGCTAGCAGCCAGCTATCTATTTGTTTTTCTGCATTCGTATATTGATCAAGGTGAATATGGGCATCAATCATCTCTTTGCCTCCTACTATAACTTTCATCGAAGCTTTTCATAGTGGTATAATAATATAATGTTATATTCATTAAGTCGATGTTATGTAATGTTATGTTTTACTGAAGTTCTTTCTTTATATATTTATCTATGATCACTAACAAGGGACTGAAATTATTTGGAACACAATCACTACTATAATGACCTAACAGAGGAATCCTTAATTTCACAATATATATATCAGGATGGTCAATTCAATTATGTTAACCCTGCTTTTTCAAACCTCTTTGGATATAATCGTGAGGAACTTCTTTCCAATAAAATAAAGCTAGAAAATCTCTTACTTCCAGAGTCCTATTCTTTGGCTCTTGAAGTAGGCATAGCGTTTGCTCAATCAGAAAAACCTTTTTGACTAAAAGGAATAAAAAAAGATGGAAATGTGATTCATATTGAAGTCCATTGTAAATTAATTTACGACACCCTTAAGATAATGGGTTCCATCATTGATGTTACTAGCCAAGTAAATTTAGAAGAACACCTAAAGCTAAGTGAAAAGAGATATGAGTCTTTCTTCTATTATAATACGGATATGATATATGACATTGATCTTAATGGAACTATTATCGCAATGAATCCTGCTTGCCAGAGAGTTGCTGGCTATCAACCAGATGAAGTAATCGGGCAATCTTTTGTGTCCTTTATAGTCGATGAACATATAGATAAAACAATGTACCACTTTTCTGAAGCTTTGAATGGGGTCCCCCAACAATTTGATATTACAATTTGGGATAAGGACGGGAAACGTGTAGATTTATCGTGCTCAAGTATCCCCATTATCGTCAACGAAGAAGTAATTGGTGTTTATGGAATTGGTAAGGATATAACAAAAATAAAGAGGGCTGAAGAGCAAGCAACCTTCTTAGCCAATTACGACCCTCTTACAAATTTACCGAACCGCCGCTTATTTGAAAATCGTTTTTCTGAAATAAGTACTAATAAAAAAGTTGCCGTGATGTTTACTGACATAGATCATTTCAAACAAGTGAATGATTCTTTTGGTCATAAAATTGGTGACCAACTAATTCAACTTGTGGCAACGAGACTGAAAAATCAGGTTCGTGATGCTGATACGGTGGCAAGACTAGGTGGAGATGAATTTACGATCCTCTTGCCTAATATAAAAGATGACAAAGAACCTTTAGAAATTGCAGAGCGAATCATTAAAACGATGACAACACCCTTTATCATTGATGGAGTTGATCTCACGACAACCAGTAGCATCGGTATCACTATATCTACTGCTAATCTTGATTATCAAACACTAATACAGCAGGCTGATATTGCCATGTATAAAGCCAAATCTTATGGAAGGAATGGGTACGCCCTTTATTCCAAAGAAATGGATGAACATTGATCATACATGACAAGGGAACTTCTTGAAAGAGAAGTTCCCTTGTTTATATTTATATTTATGAAGCCACTTTGGGATTAGATGAAAAAATTTCTGAAGTCTTTACACGTTGATTTGCATGCTGATATGCGCAATAAACTAAAAAGACAGCAACTAGTATATAGGCTAAAGTGAATTGTGGAGCATAAAACTCGGTGCAATCTCAGAAGTTTCTATTGTTAAAACTCTAGTAATCTGACAATCCTGAAACCTACTTGCAAATTCTTTTCCAATTAGAATCATTAAATCTGTAACAATTTGATGATTTAAGAAAGAATCAACTTTTAAAACATTATTAGATAATACAGTGCCTTTTTCATCGATCGCTCTTTTCAACTGTTCCACTAAGAAGCCCTCCTTTTGAAGCGTTTATCAGTGGTTCCTAAAAACATTAACGTCCTTTTCTTTGCTTTGCTTCTAGAAAAAACAATCAAAGCCAAACAAAAAGCCGAATGACAAGAAACCACCTGAACTAAGTGATTTCTTATCATTCGGCTTAGATAAATGTAAATAAGCACGGATTATAATGGCGTTTTCCTAGAAATTACATCCTGCACTCACCTTATAAACCTTGTAAGAATATCACTTTTTTAATGTATCATAAATCCAAATCTTTAATCTTCTATTTCCTTTACCCTTCCCACAATACCGTTCTGTAACATAACCTTAATACCATGCGGATGTGTAGCAGATTTAGTTAATATCCTTGATACAACACCTTCTGTTAAAATTCCTGTACGCTGATCTTTCTTCTGGACAACCTTCACTCTTGAGCCTATATTTATTTGATTACGAAATGTACCCGACATAATACTCTCCTTTATTCCCACTTCTATATAGTAGTTACTTATTATTTATTTCTAATCATACACCTATAAGGGATATTCCCATAACCCTAACTTTCCTTTGGCTGGAATATATACATCAAGTAACTTCATATCGTGTACCACCCAGGCGTAATTACCAGTAATAAATTCACCTAATAAGAAATCATTACCAGCCACGACACGCCCATCTTCCAAAATCGCAGAGGTTTGATCATGTTCAACAATTTGTAGACAATTAACCAATTTACAAATTGCAATAATTTGTCCGGTCGGAAGCTTGTCTACTGTATAGCCTTTTTTTCCTAGAAGCTTTTGTATGGCTATATGTGAGCAGACTTCCTTATTGATTTTTTTACTAGTATGGATTGCCAGAGTGCCACGGTAGTTCGTTTTCCAGGTTCTTGTTTCATATTGTGCTAGTTGTAGGGCAAACAGACTAGCCCAAGGTTGAATCATTGATAAAACCTTCATCTTAAATGCCTCCATTTTTGGATTCATTTTTTAGTTTATCCTGGCTCTACTCCATCTATCTAATATTTTGATCATAGAAGAGTTCGCTTATCTGTCCTATTAATTGTCAAATACGATATAATAAAATAATAAAATAATAAAATAAAGGCTAACACTCGAAAAAGCTAAAAATAAGGAATGAATTGAAAGAAACCTATTACTTAGATAAGGAGAAGGTATATGCTCCATCATTTTGATACAGATTATATGATTTTACTCTTTTCATTATTGTTATTGTTAGGAGTAATAACGACTAAATTCTCTACTAGGCTCGGTGTTCCCGCGCTTGTGTTATTTATAATCCTCGGAATTGTCATGGGAAGCGATGTATTAGGGATTATCTATTTTGATAATGCGAATATTGCCCAGTTGATTGGAGTTTTAGCACTAGTCATTATTCTATTTGAGGGTGGACTTCAAACAAAATGGAGTTCAGTTAAAAAAGTGACCAAACCAGCACTTTCATTAGCTACTACTGGAGTTATTTTAACAACTGTAATCGTAGCTATAAGTGCAAAGGTTTTACTAGGAATTGATTGGCTTGAGGCATTCTTAATTGGTTCAATTGTTGGTTCAACAGATGCTGCTGCCGTTTTCTATGTATTAACTGGGCAAAATGTTAAAGATAAGATTGCTGCTACACTAGAAGCAGAATCCGGTTCCAATGACCCAATGGCAGTGTTTTTAACTTTATCAGTTATTCAACTGATTATTAATGACCAAGCAAATATCTTCATCCTGATTTTGTCATTTTTCTGGCAGATGGGTATCGGCCTACTACTAGGTTTTATCTTTGGGTGGATTGGTTCAAAATCAATTAATAATATTAACCTAGATTCAAGTGGACTTTATCCAGTTCTTGCGATAGCATTTGCGATCCTTACTTATAGTATCACTGCTATGGTGAACGCCAGTGGTTTACTAGCGGTATATGTTGCAGCAATCGTTATAGGAAATAGGGATTTAACTTATCGACATGCTATTTTCCGTTTTAATGAAGGATTTGCATGGATGATGCAAATTCTAATGTTTATCATTCTTGGATTACTAGTTTTTCCTTCTCAATTAATGAATTGGGATATGATTTGGAAAGGGTTATTACTTTCCTTAATTTTAATTTTTATAGCACGTCCAATTGCTGTCTTCGCGTCGATCCCATATTTTAACTTTAACACGAAGGAAATGGCGTTTATTTCTTGGGCGGGACTACGAGGGGCAGTGCCCATTGTTTTAGCCACTTTCCCTATGATTGCTGGTGTGGAACATAGTCAACTAATCTTTAATGTAGTCTTTTTCGTTGTCTTGACTTCCGCCCTAATTCAAGGATCTACAATTCCGATTTTTGCCAAGAGATTAGGTGTGAAAGGTGACTATAAGGTGACCTCTCCTCACACCTTGGAGCTTGTTTCGATTGGTAAATCCAATGCAGAAATCATTGAGGTTGAGGTAAGAGAAGACCTTTCATTTATTAATAAACAACTTAAGGAAGTCGAACTCCCAGAAAATGTCGTAATCAATGCGATCATACGAAACAATAAACTAATCGCACCTCGTGGTGATACTAGGGTTCTAATTGGAGATATAATGTACATTTTGGCGGAAAAAGATAGTATCAGCAAGATTAAAAAGATGTTTATTTATCATAGTTGATTTTAAACATCAAAGAAAACCAAGTAGCTAGTGCCTCTTGGTTTCTTTTTTTCTCTACAGTTATGTTAACTCTTTAACCATCTTAATAACTTCTTTTTCATACTCGAATTTAGAATAAAAATTGAGAGCTCTTTCATTACGAGCGAAAACATTTAATGTTAATTGCTTATATCCTTTACTTCGCGACCATTCTTCCGCTTTTTCCATCAAGCTCTTCGCTATCCCTTTACCTTCTCCTTCTTTTGAAACAGCCAAAGAAGATATATATCCTTGACTTTCTCCTGTAAAGTAGTCAACGTTTTTAGTGAGATGTAGAAATCCTAATAGTTTTCTTGTATCATCTTCGGCTACAAAAATATCAGAATCCGAATCTAAGTTTTCAATAGCATCTGTTATCAGTTTAAATTGAGCATCTTTCATTTTTTCAGGATCTCGCCACTCCATAAAATCAAACTCAGTAAAACGAGTCGAAAGTCCAATAATAAACTCTTTATCTTCTTCTGTCATTGATCTGATAGTTATTTGCATGTAATACACTCTCCATTTACTAATAATCAATCAACTTTATGGTGTCACACTATTCTTGTTCACTTGTTCAACTTTAACCTCATTTTTATGTTTCTCCCAGAAATTACTCAAGTTATGTGCAGGTGTAAAGAAACCATTTTTCCCGTAAAAGATAAAAGTTAGGAAAATGATAGAAATACATAGCAACAATTCATAATATCCTTTGTAATGGCTTGTTAAGTTTTCTGCCAGGCTAAACAAGGAAAAATTAGGAAGGTTATAGAAAGCTAGATCATTGGTAATATTGTGAATCGCATGTACTAAGGTGGTAACTGATAAGCTTCCTGATTTTAAATACAAATAAGAATAAGATATCCCACCAAAAAACCAGGTTAACAGCATAGCTGGATTCAAGCCTCTAAACGGAATATGTATGATTGTAAATAACAATGGAGAGATCAACAACATAGAAAGAATCTTCCGATGAGAAAGGTTCTTCATAAAATATCCTCTGGTAAGGACCTCCTCATGTGATGCAGCAAAAATCCATCCAATACAAGCAACCAAAAATAATAGATAGAAATTTAATTCTTTTAATAAACTGATGTTAAAGGTTCCACTAATAAAATTATGATGAATGAGAACTCCGACATAACTCAGGATTAAAGTTAAAGTCACGATAAAAGCTGTTAAAACAAAAAACAAATCCTTTCGTTCAACCCTAAAGCCCATTTCCTTTATGTGAACATGATCTAACTTTTTCATGAGATAAGAAATTAAACTAATATTGATTATTGCTACGAACAAATTAACCACGAAAGTTATGAGTCTACTTTCAATCATATCATCAAATAACCCTAACAACATCATGCTTCCAGCCACTACAACCATCGCTAAAATCGTAGCGAAAGATGTGACAAAAATTCGCATTCCAGGACTTAACTTTGCCCCCATCTTATTTCCCCCAATTAGAGATTTTAAAATTACTATTTCTCTATTTATTAGAAAATCCTCTATTTTTTTCTTTTTTTATTAGGAAGGCCAATCTACGTGTTTGTATTAATGAAAAATAAGGCGTGAATTCATCTTGAACTCACGCCAAAAAACTATTTAATTATTTATCAATCCTTAGATTCAATTCAATCCGATATTAGGAGTCCTTGTTGTCTACACTTACACGGTAGCCTTTACGGGTAAGGCTGTCTCCTTAAGGACCTTTCCACCTTGTATAACCACTTTAATATTATCATTGTCTTCTAAAGAACGAATGTCAGTTAAAGGATTTGTACTACAGATCACAATATCTGCTAGTTTTCCAACCTCTAGAGTACCAATTCGATCCTCCCAGCCCATACATTCAGCTGCAACCTTTGTTGTGGATACAATTGCTTCCATAGGAGTCATGCCAATATCAGTCATTAAGGCAAGCTCTCTTAAATTTGTTCCATGAGCCATTACGCCTGCATCTGTTCCCATAGCAATCTTTACACCTGCTTTATAAGCTTTTGCCATATTCACTTTATGCGCTTCTATTGCTTCTTTCGCCTTTTTCACTCCCCAGTCAGGCATTCCAGCTTTTTCAGCTAGTTCTAATACGGAAACTGGAGCTAACAGAGTTGGAACTAAATAAGTACCATTTTCTAGCATTAGTTCAATACACTCATCATCTAGATAAATACCATGCTCGATCGAATGAATTCCTGCTTTAATCGCATTTTTAATTCCCTCTGCTCCTTGTGCATGAGCCATTACCTTGATTCCGCGACGGAATTTAGCTTCTTCGACCATTACCTTTAATTCCTCAATTGTAAACTGAGTAAATTCTGGGTGATCAGTTGGACTTAAGACCCCTCCTGTACTATGTACTTTAATAACATCTGCACCAGCACGAAGTACTTCCCTTACTGTTTTACGGACACTCTCTACACCGTCGCATATTCCGTTCGGCATTCCAGGGTACTCATCCAAAAGAAGTTTCACCGTTTGCCCTGACGCTGTCCAAGAATCTCCGTGCCCCCCTGTTGTGGTTAACGCCGTTACACTAATTTGAATACGTGGACCAACAATTAATCCGTTTTCAACAGCTTGCTTTACACCTGCGTCCGTACCACCACAGTCTCTTACAGAGGTGATTCCTGCATTTATTGTATTTTTCATGTAGTTAATCGATTTATAAAAATTATATGAAAAAGGAGTCGCTAATCTTTGTTCTACTGGCTCATACTCTAGCATCATATGAACATGAGTATCAATGAATCCAGGTAAAATCGTGCCCCCATTTGCATCTAAAACAGTAGTCTCTCCATCAAATCTCGGTAAGTCTTCTTCTCGACCCACAAATATAATCTTTTCACCTTCAAAAGCAAGAGCACCATTTACGATCGACTCTCCGCCATTTCCATCTACTAATCTCCCATTCTTAATCACTGTAACTGACATTTAACCTCTTCCTCTCGTTTTTATTTTTTTAACCCTGCTTCAATGGTGTGGGTCTTACCTCTGCCGGAACAGGTGAAACATATGGGGTTCCGTCAATTTTTTCCACTAATTCTTGTTTTGCTTGATCCACTAATGATGGATTCCACAGTAATTCTATTGCTGTTTTAGCCAACACTTTTCCAGCATATAGCATCCCCTTATGTGCAATCGAGGTTGCCCCTTGAGAAACTAACTGCCAGGAGTGGAATGGTGTACCAAATACAAAACAAGGACCCCAAAATTGAGCGGTTGGTGTAACCCAGCTAACATCTCCAACATCCGTTGACCCAAACATAATTTCATTTGATTCATGATAAGGTAGCACTTCTTGATAAAATAACTCTTCGCGTATATTTTTAGAGATATTTACTTTATAAAGTCTTTTCGCTTCTGCTACCGTACTACGTAAATCATCTTCTGTTATTTTCTCCATCATTTGAGCAGCGAATGTCAATTCACCCTCTTCATACTGTGGCAACGAAAACTGTTCCATGCTATCCTGCATCACTTTTCCCAAAATGTTGTTGGGAATATAATTGGAACAAGCCTTATCAAATTTAACCTCAACCTCTGTGTCTGTCATAAGAGCTGCACCGCTAGCAATCTTAAATACTCTATCAAAAATGGCATTAACCTCTGAGATTTCAGGAGCGCGTATTAAATAGAGGACCTCTGCCTCCGCCTGAACAACATTAGGGGAAAGGCCACCTGCATTGACTATTGAATAGTGAATTCTAGCTTCCGGAATAATATGCTCTCTTAAGTAATTTACTCCTACATTCATAAGCTCTACAGCGTCTAAAGCACTTCTTCCTAAGTGAGGAGAGTTAGCAGCATGAGATGCAGTACCTGTAAACTTAAAATATACCTGATAGTTTGCTAGTGTAGTGGAGGCAAACATTCCGGTATAATTACCAGGATGCCAGGTTAATGAACAATCAACGTCATCAAATAGCCCTTCTCTCACCATAAAGGTTTTACCTGAGCCACCCTCTTCACCAGGACAACCATAATAACGAATGGTTCCCTCAAGCCCATTCTCTAGCATATACTCCTTTACCGAAATAACTGCCGCAAGGACTGAAGCACCATAAAGATTATGACCACAACCATGTCCATTACCCTTTGGAACTAAGGCTTCTTTTAGATTACTTTCTTTCTTTTGACTTAGGCCAGAAAGTGCGTCAAACTCACCAAGTATTCCAATTACAGGTTTACCTGAGCCGAAGCTCGCAATAAACGCTGTAGCTATTCCACCAACTCCCCGGTCTACATTGAAGCCCTCTTCCTCCAGTACTTTACAAAGAAGTTCGGCGGATTGATACTCTTCAAATCTAGTTTCTGCGAAATCCCAAATTTGATCGCTGACCGAAGTAAATAGATCTTTTTTCTCTTCAATGCATTGTTCTATCGCTGAAATAATGCTCACTGTGTCACTTCCTCTTTGGAAGTTCCATTTATAAATTGACGAACATTCTCAAGGTATTTTTCATTTTCCTCTACATGAGGAGAATGCCCACTATTTTCATAGATAATAAGTGTTGAGTTTGTTAATTCCTTAGCTATTGTTTCAGAGCATTCCACAGGGGTAACCCAATCATGCCTTCCAACAGAAACGAGAACAGGAACGTTAATAGACTTTAACTGATCTTGGATATTGTAATTGGGTTGATTAACTTTAAAGGCGTAGTTATGCGTCTCATAGTGATAGAAAATGGAATCAATTCTATCTTGAATTTGATCTGGATTTTGTTCGACAGTGTATAGAGGCAATAAAGCACCAAATATCTCTTTTAAGTCTTCGTCTGAGGTAGTTTCACCTTTCCAAAGTCGGTCTAACACTTCTTCTGTTACACTAGGTAAATTAGCCTTTAAAGCTCGTTCAGTGGATAGGTGATGATAATCCTGATTTGCCGCTGTATCCCTTAGTAAAACGTGAGAAACATGGTCTTGATAGCGGAGTACATATTCTAGGGATAAAAATCCTCCATAAGAACCACCATGAATCATGATTTTGTCTAAATTTAATTGTTTCCTTAATTCATCGATATCCGCAGTCCATTGTTCATGAGAATATGGCGGTTTATCTTCAGATCTACCTGAACCTCTCATATCTAAAAAAACTAATTTATATTGATCACCAAGCGATTTAAACGCATGGAGATCAGCCCGACAATCGCCTAAGCCTGGAGCACCATGGATAAAGAAAATCGCTTTACCATCGTCTTTTCCATGTACCTCATAATAAATTTCACAATCATTAATAGTAGTGAACATGAAATCCCTCCTTATATATGAAAAGAAAAAACGCCGTATGGAACGACGTTTTTTCTCTTTTTCAGGAAAAACGATTAGTTTGCTCCACTAATTGCCCATTTTTGTAGGTCGTGGTGCGTACCAAATGTTTTTGGCTTACCAAATTCAACACGCTTATTCACACCAGCAAAGTCATGGTCAGAATATAAAGTTAGAACTGGCATATCATCAATTATTAACTTCTGAAGTTCACTGTAGATTCCTTTTCGTACTTCAACGTCAGCTTCTTGCTTACCCTTTAGAAGTAATTCATCCATCTTAGGGCTGCTGTATTGCATGAAGTTGTAAGTAGCGCCAGTTGCATACACGCTAGATACATCTGGATCTAATGTTAACGTAAATCCAACTAACAATAAGTCAAACTCTCCTGCTGCACCTTTTTGCATGATCGTTGGGAAGTCATAGTTAGTGATTTCAGTTTTAACCCCAATTTGAGCTAAGCTTTGTGCAATAATTGGAGCTGATTGCTCACGTACTTTATTTCCAATTGGAACTACTAGCTCTAGCGGCTTGCTGAAATCAAAACCTGCGTCCTCTAACATCTTCTTAGCTTCTTCAGGATTGTAGTCAATTTTCCCTACACTCTTATCTAAGAATGGAGAGACTGATGAATATGGTCCGTCAATATACTCACCGTAACCTTTTAAAAGCTTATCAACTAAAAGTTGACGATCTACTGCCATGGATAATGCCTTACGAACTTCAACACTTAATTTTTCAGTGTTATACATCATTGTTTGGAAACCAATTGTTGGTTCAACAGATGTTTCAATGTGTTCAAAGCTACTTACTGTGTCGTAATCTTGAACAGCAATTTTACCAATACCTTTCGATACGTTGAAATCAAGCTCTCCAGTTTGAAGCTGTGCTACTAAGTTCGGAGCGGGCATGATCTTGATAAATAATTTTTCAAGCTCTGGAGTTCCAGCATAATAATCTGTGTTAGCTGCTAATTCTACATATTGATCCTTTTCATATTTAACAAATTTAAATGCCCCGTTAGAAACATCTGGATTTTGCATATAAGGATGAGTTGAAAGATCTTCAACAGGAACATCTCCTAAGATATGCTTTGGCAAAGTCAGGACGTTTAAGCCAAACATTTCTTTCATATAGTTAGGGTCAACAGGTACAGCTGTCTTAAGCTCGAGTGTCTTGTCATCTACAATCTTGATCGATGACAATTCAGTTTGACCTTCTGGCAGTTTACCATTAGCTTCTAAACCATCTAACATAGAGATGTTAGCACCTTGAGAAGTTTCAGACTTAGGGTGTGCAATTGTATTAATAGTGAATGCTAAGTCATGTGAAGTAACTGGAGTTCCATCAGACCATTTAGCATCTTTGTTAATTTTAATCGTATAATTCTGACCATCAGTTGACTCAAATGACTCAGCTAGACGAGGTACAAAGTTTAAAGGTCCATCCATTTCTAGCAATGTATCTTGAAAGAACTTTTGGATAAACATTGCGGCAACATCCCCTGAGTTGATTGGGTTGAAGCCTGTTGGTGGATTTACTAACCCGATAAACATCGTACTTGGATCGCCATTATCTGTAGTTGCTGGTTGATCAGTTGATCCACCATCTTTTGGATCTTCACTAGTAGCTGGATCTGCTGCCCCACTACAAGCTGCTAAAAATAGTAAACATAGGATTGCGATCAAACTAAATGCTTTTTGAACTGACTGTTTCATGTCTTTCCCCCCAATTTTTAAAATAACTTCATATAAGAAGTGTTACTACTTAAAGCTTTTTGGATCAACAGCATCACGGAGTCCATCACCCATAAAGTTGATAGAAATAACAGCCAAGACAATCATTAACCCTGGCGGAAGCCATAACCATGGCTGTTGTGCAAGGACTGTTAACGATTGAGCTTCTGTTAACATGTTCCCCCAACTCGCCGTAGGAGGCTGAACTCCCATTCCCAAGAAACTTAACGATGCTTCCATGATAATCGCAAAGGCAATCCCGAAGGTTGCATTAACGAGTATTGGTGCTAAAGCATTTGGTAGGATATGATTCAGTAATATTCTTGGCGTCGTATATCCTAATGCTACCCCCGCTTTTACATAATCCATTTCTTTAAGAGATAACACACTTCCCCTGACTAATCGCGCAATAGGTGGCCAACCGAGTAATCCCAACACTAAAATAATGTTGAACAAGCTTGGTCCCATTACACTTACTAACACTAAAATAACCATTAAGTATGGGAATGACATAAATACATCTGTAATACGCATAATTAGCATATCTACCCATTTACCCATATATCCTGCCAACGCACCTAGTATAGTTCCTATTACTACATATATAGCAACTGCACCTACACCAACCGAAAGTGAAACCCTCGATGCATAAATCAAGCGACTTAAAACATCACGGCCTACCTGATCAGTGCCAAGCGGATACTCTGCTGAAGGCTTTGCTTCAAATTCGTACCCCACCTCATATGGATCGTGAGGAGCAATGAGAGGAGCAAATATAGCCATTAAGACAATGATTAAAAACATAACTAGACCTAAAACAGCAAGCCTGTGTTTAAGAAAGCGAGTCGTAATGACCCTTAAATAACTTTCCTCTTTTCCGAGCCCCTCTTGGTTAGCTGTCTTGAGCACAACCTGAGCATGATCTACATCTATTTTTGGTAATGACATCTATTTCCCCCCTTAGTTGTACTTAATCCGAGGATCCACAACTGAATACATGACGTCAGTTAAAAGGTTAGCAAACAAAACTGTAAATGCAGCTAAGAAATTCAAAGCCATTAGTGTTGGATAATCACGTGAACCAATCGACTGAATTGTTAGCTGACCTAACCCTGGCCACTGGAAAATTTGTTCTGTTACAACTGCTCCTCCGATCAATAACGGAATATCTAATCCTATTACTGTAACAATTGGAATTAATGCATTTCTTAAAGCATGCTTATTGTTAACTAGAAACTCACGTAACCCCTTTGCACGTGCTGTTCTTAGATAGTCCTGACCTAAAACTTCCAGCATACTTGATCTAACGTAACGGACCATGTTACCTGCAATAGCAGTCCCAAGTACAGTGGCTGGTAGTATTAAATGCATAAATACATCCATAAAACCTCCGGAAGATCCGAGGGTAGTCATTCCACCTGTTGGAAGAACTTTGAATACAATTGAGAAAACATAAATTGCTCCTAATCCTAGGAAAAAGTTTGGAATCGAAATTCCTAAAAACGAAACAGAAGTCGTTAAATAATCAATAAAGGAATACTGCCTTGTTGCACTTAGAATTCCGATTGGGATTGCAATTAGATAAGCAATGATTAATGCAGCACCCATTAGGAGGAAGGTTGGTCCCATTCGGTCTACGATGTTATTCATGACTGGCTCATATGAGGCGAAGGAATACCCAAAATCTCCTTGTAGCATATTCCCCATCCACCTACCGTACTGCTCCCATAATGGATCATTTAATCCGAGCGCTTCTTTTTTTGCTTCCTTGTCAGCCTCAGACATATTCGGATTAACAAACATGTCAACCGGGTTACCGGGTGCTAGATTAATAATGAAAAAGTTAAAGATTGTTACTCCAATTAAAACTGGAATTGCGATGAGAATTCTTCGGATAATATATTGAAACATCTTTTACCCTCCCTTCCTTCCTATTCGTTTAATGGAAAGTGACAGGCAACGGAATGATTCGTTCCCGTTAAAACTGGCGCTTCCTCAATACATTTGTTTTGGACAAACGGACAACGGGTATGGAATTTACATCCCTTTGGAGGATTCGCCGGGCTCGGTACATCCCCTTCAATAACGACCCTTTCACGTCCACGCATATGTGGATTTGGAATTGGATAGGCACTAAGCAATCCACTGGTGTATGGATGCTTTGGTTTTTTAAAGATTTCTTCTGTTGTTGCGACCTCTACGATATTACCTAAGTACATAACAGCAATTCGATCACTGATGTACTTTACCGCACCTAAACCATGACCGATAAATAAGAAGGTTAAACTAAACTCTTTTTGCAAGTCTTTTAATAGATTTAATACTTGAGCTTGTATGGAAACATCTAATGCGGATACAGGCTCATCGCAAACTATTAATTTAGGATTTAATATAAGCGCCCTGGCAATTCCGATTCTCTGACGCTGTCCACCGGAAAATTCATGAGGGTAACGACTACTATAAGACCTTGGTAAACCAACAATCTCTAATATGTCGTCTACTTTCTTCTTAACCTCTGATGGCTTAGCTAACTTATGGAAAAGAAGAGGTTCACTTAATAAATCACCTATCCGCTTTCTCGGATTCAAGGAAGAATAAGGATCCTGAAAGATGATTTGTAAATCTGTTCTAACTTTTCTCATTTCAGATACAGAAAGGTGAGTTAGGTTTTGACCATTAAATAGGATTTCACCTTCGGTAGGTTTTTCAAGTTGGACAATCGCCCGTCCTGTAGTGGATTTACCACAACCTGACTCACCAACTAGCCCTAAAGTTTCTCCTGGATAAATATCAAACGAAATTCCATCAACTGCTTTTACATGCCCTACTGTTCTCGACAGAATCCCCTTTGTAATTGGGTAGTGTTGTTTTAAGTCTCGAACCTGTAATAGAGGTGCTGTTTTTGTGCTTTGTTCTTCCTTTTCCATAACTGGTTGTTGGCTCATACATGAACCTCCTTCCCTGGTTGATCTGAATTACTTTCCTCCACTAGCCAACACCTTACTTTGTGATTATCATATTTATCTGTATGAATTAAGTTTGGCTGCTCCTGTATGCATCGTTCTGTTGCAAACTCACACCTTGTATGAAATCTACATCCAGATGGCATGTTTTGCAGGCTTGGAACCGCTCCAGGAATCGAGGTGAGTCTTTCTTCAGCATCGTATTCAATATGCGGAATAGATCCAATTAGTCCTTTTGTATAAGGATGCTTCGGATTATCAAATAGGGTGTATACATCCGCTTCTTCAACTACTTGCCCCGCGTACATAACGATAATTCGATCTACCATTTCGGCTACCACACCTAAATCATGAGTGATCAGAACAATGGCAGTGTTAGATTGAGATCTTAATTTTTTCATTAGCTCCAAAATTTGAGCTTGAATTGTAACATCCAATGCAGTTGTAGGTTCATCAGCAATGAGAAGCTTAGGCATACAGGATAGAGCCATTGCGATCATAACACGCTGTCTCATCCCACCCGATAAAGCATGTGGATATTCATCCATAATTGCTTCAGGTCTTGGTATACCAACTTTGCTTAACATTTCAATTGCATAAGTTCTTGCTTCTTTCTTTCCTAGTTTCATATGAAGGCGAACACCTTCTGTTAGTTGATTTCCGATTGTAAACACAGGGTTTAAAGATGTCATCGGTTCTTGGAATATCATAGATATTTCATTTCCACGAATTTTTCGCATTTCTGATTCAGGAATCTTAGCAAGATCCTTACCATTAAAATTAATGGATCCATTTTTCACTAGTCCGTGTTTACCTAGGAGCCTCATGATTGATAAAGATGTAACACTCTTACCACAACCAGATTCTCCAACAATTCCAATTGTCTCCCCTGGTTTAAGCTTAAAGCTTACTTCTTCTACTGAAGTCACCTCTCCTTTACCTGTTCTGAAGACAGTTTGAAGTTTGTCAACATTCAATAAATATTCTCCCACTAGTACGCCCCCCTTACTATGTCTCTAGTTAAGCCTGTTCTGCTAGTAGCTTCTCTTCACTTTTCTCCTGCTCCTCACACAAATAGTGGTGAGTGATGGAAAGAAGTGCATTTCCAGCCATTAGCATGGCCCTCTCATCAAAATCAAACCTTGGATGGTGATGTGGATAACTAGCACCTATTTCATCATTTCCTGCAGAAGTAAAGAAAAACATTCCTGGTTTGTTTTGAATAAAATAGCCAAAATCCTCACTGCCCATGATAGGATCAATGTTTACCAATTGATCTTCTCCAACAGATTGTTTCATTACGTTTATAAAAACTTCTGTTTCTTTCTCATGATTTACAACTGCCGGATATCCTCTTTGATAGTTCACTTCCGCGCTTGCATGGAAGGCTGAACATACATTTTCTACAATGTGTTTAATTTCTTTTTCTATATGATCTCTAACCTCTGGATCGAACGTTCTAACCGTCCCTTTGATTTCTGCTGAGTCAGCAATTACATTTAAAGCAGCACCTGCGTGGAAGGATCCAATTGAAACTACTGCAGGTTTTAAAGGATTAATTTGTCGTGACACAATATGTTGAAGCTGATTCACCACTTGAGTTCCAATCGCGATAGCATCTACAGTTTCATGTGGTTGGGCTCCGTGTCCACCTTTCCCTTGAATCTTAATCACAAAAGCATCACCAGCCGCCATCATCGCTCCTTTTCTGTAGGCGTATACGCCATAAGGAGCATTTGACATTAAATGTGTCCCAAACACGACGTCTACTCCTTCTAAACAGCCGTCCTCAACCATTGCAATGGCACCACCAGGGGCTAATTCCTCGGCATGCTGATGAAGCAGAACAACGTTTCCATGAAGGTGTTCACGATTCTCAGATAAAACCTTCGCTACTCCCATTAGTGTTGATGTATGCCCATCATGTCCACATGCATGCATAACACCAGCAACTGTCGATTTATAAGGTACGTCCTTTTCGTCCTGAATAGGTAAGGCATCAAAATCAGCACGTAATGCGATTGTTTTCCCAGGCTTTTCTCCGCGAATTGTTCCGACTACACCTCGTCCGCCAACACCTGTTTTGACCTCGATCCCTAGAGACGTTAAATACTCAGCAATTTTCTTTGGAGTTCTTTCCTCTTGAAAGGATAGTTCCGGGTTCATATGAAAATCTCTTCTCCACTCAACCATTTGATTGTATAAATCTTGCAAACTAGCTTTCCAATTTTCTAGCAATAAGAACACATCCTTTTAGTTTTTTAAACATTTGTTTAATTATTCTAAATATACTGAAATGTATTTTTATACACCTGTAGCTGGATAATACTATTCATTTCTACAATCCCCTGGATATTACGTATTCTTTTGAAGCTAGTTGATAAATCATCTTGTGCCGGAACTGCAATCTGTGTGATGAGCTGGTACTTTCCAGAAGTGGTTGTAATAAATCTAACTTCCCTTAAGGCCTTAAGGTCTTCAATTACCTTCTCCAATGACACTAGTTCAACCTTTAATTCAATAATAGCTCCGGCTTTCACCCCGATTGCAGTAGGATTTACAACACCTACTACTTGAAGTATTTCATGATCAATTAGATTTTTGTACCTACTCCTGATTGTCTTTTCTGTCACATTCAATTGAGTGGCAATTTCAGTAAATGACATTCTCCCATCTGATGACAAGCACTTTATGATTCCCCTATCTAAATCATCGATTTGGCCATTCAAGGTAATTACCTCCTTTCGTCTAGAAGGCGTTAATCTTGGTTGTATTTCGTATAATATGTAACAAGGTTTCTCACATTTTAGTAATTAATTTGAAAAATTTTACTGAAAATGAAACTATTGTTAGTACTATAAAACAGAATTTTCTAAAAATCAATAAATTTTTAGAAAATTATTAATTTTATATTTTTTTATAAATATACAACTAGACCACACGTGTGTAAGTATGGTATATTTTGGTATCCCATAAATTCATGTGAGTACAAAGCTATATAAATATAAATATCCAAAGCATTTAATCTCCAATACCGTGATAGTCATGATAAAATAAAATTGTATAAATTATGGGATGGAATAAACAAAAGGAGGATATATGGGCATTAATATTCTCAAGAGTATACCTCGTATACTCGGGATCCTATGTTATATAACGACCATTTTATTTGTAGCGTCCAATTTTTTCCCGAGTTATTTACTTGTATATACATATAGTGTGATGGGTGCAATTTTACTGATGTTCTCTTTTTTCTATATCTCTACTGTTAACCGCCTAGTAATCTCTATATTACTAACAATTGGCAGTATAGCCTTTTTTATAAGTAACGTCCCAATTCATATTGTAATAATAGGATTTGGAGAAAATATGAACCTTTTATCCTTATTCTTATTAATCCCTTTAATTGGTACATTCATGTCGTCTGCAGGCTATTTAACTATTTTGAAGAAGAAAGTACAAGAGAGAGAAGCAAACGGGGCACAACATCCTTATAGGTTAAGTTATATTCTCACTGCGATGACAGGAGTGTTGTTAAATTACGGTGCCATTGCAATTGTCAAAAGAATATCTTCTGAAAGCTTTTCTTCTTATCATGATAAGAAATTAACATTAAACATTATGAGAGCTTTTGGTTTTTGTATGCTTTGGTCTCCCTATTTTGTAAATATTGGTCTTATTCTTGTCTTGTTTGATTTGTCTTGGTTTGATATTGGTGGATATGGATTTATATTATCAAGTATCTATCTCTTATTAAGCTGGGTTTTGTTTAGAAGAATTTCTTTCTCTGATGATCCAATCGTTCAAAGAAAAAGGGTTGTAGAACATATTCATAACCAGCAATCACTCACTCCTTTTTTTATTTTCTGTGCAGCATTGATTTTTTTATCTTTCTTGCTGGATTTCCTTCTAGTGGCCAATATGTTGACGGTGGTATCCTTACTTGCAGTAACGCTTCCGTTTATTTGGGCAATCTTCACCAATGTCCTCAAATCATTTGTGCAAGATGTTTCGGAACAGGTTCAACTAGCTTTTATTAGGTTAAAAAATGAATTAGCCGTTTTTATTAGTGCAGGATTTTTTGGTATGGCATTATCACAAACTGATATTGGTCTTCACATTTCTAACGTTTTGTTTCGTGCTTCGTTAGGATCTATATTTTTGTTAAGTATCTTTATCGTGATTCTTACTATTTCATTAGCATTGGTTGGTATTCACCCGGTTATCATTGTAATAGGAATTGGAAGCGCGCTTTCACCAGTAAAATTCGGAGTAAGTCCTGAATATATGGCAATGATTCTACTCATAGCCTGGACAACAGCAACTCAAATGTCACCTTTTTCAGGGCAGGTATTAATGACTTCTCGACTGATGAATGTTCAGCCCATCGCGATCATAAAACAAAATATTCTCTTTGCTATTCTGTTAGCATGGATTTTAACGACCGCAACCTATATTTTTCTGCTTTTAGGTTGGCTATAAAAACTTTCCTAAAAAGTGAACTCAAGGCACAAACAACTGTTAAGTTACCCTTTCATAAAACTTATCCTTTCTTTACAAGTAAATAAAAAGCCTACTTAATTGGTAGGCTTTTAAAATGGTTTTACTTTTTCAATTGAAATCAAAAACGAAACTCAATAATACCCTGTAACAAAACATCATGAATTCTATCAAACAGTTAAAAAAGAAACAAATTCACCTTTTCATATAGGTTGGCAGCACTAACCTAATGAGGCTTATTATTATTTCACAATAAGTACTGGGCAATTAGCACGCTTCGCAACTTTATGACTTACACTTCCTAGAACAAATTCTTGAAGACCATTTAAACCCCTACTCCCAATTACAAGAACATCAAAACCTTGTTTATTGGCGTAATCAACAATAGTAGGGCCGGGTTCACCGTGAAGCATCTCTAATACATAAGTTACTCCAGCATTCTTCGCAATTGTTTCGATTTCCTTTACTCGTTCTTTTCTAACACCTAAAACATCAGGAGAATTCCAGTTAGATAATACATCAGATTTAGCGCGAGATGAATTAATTACATACACGATTACAACGGTTGAGTCGGGACTGCATGCTGCAATATGAAAAGCATGATCAGCGGCTCTTTTGGAATGCTCGGAACCGTCTGCTGCTAACAATATTTTATTATACATTTACATCCCCCTTTGTATATGAATTACATACTCCTCCACTTACAAAACAGCTTCACCCAAGACTTAGCTTGTCTCTTTTAGATACTGTGTAATTTCTTGAATTTGTGCTAGATGTCGTTTTTCATGGAAACCGATAAATTCAATCCATTGTGTTAAGCTTAATAAACCAAATACCGGGTGTGCAAACGATTTTTTGTCGAAATGATCTTTATGATCACTATTTGCAACCTGAGTAAGAGCCTCTCTGGACTGTATTAACTTATTCTTTATATCTACTAACGTTATAAATTCATCTGATGGTTCAATGTTTGAAGGGGCCTTAACTTTTCTAGATCGATCAACTGTAAATTGTATAGGTTTGGGGTCCGCTGATTCGCTAGATTCATTGAGTAACTCTTTCTTAATGGAATTAGTAACCAATCGTTCAATTAAATATAGATGTTCTAGATTTTGCATGATTGACCAACTAGTATCATCCAAACGTTCATTTAATTGTTCATCAGTGTATTCGCTTACAATTTGTAACAATTCTTCCCTTACTTGGTTGTTGTGATCCACTTAAACTCCCCCTCAATGATTGTGAATACTTTTTATTATGGCTGTGTTAAACCTTGTTGTTGATTTTCGTTACAGGACACTCGCTTTCCGCGGGCGAGTCCGGGAGCCTCCTCGGCGAAATGCGCGCCTGCGGGGTCTCCCGTGACCCGCTTTCCCGCAGGAGTCTCGGTCCTTCCACTACATTCAACAGTGCAAAAAATGAGCACTGTTCTTTAACACTGCTTTTATTATAGTAAATTATACCATTCTAATATATAAAATGTTCTATAAAATTATTTATCTAAAAGAATATAGTAAACCTGAAAAGGTAGAACATTGTTCCTATTGTAGTTTAACGAAGTTCTATTTGATCAAGCTGGTCTTAAGCACGCGGTTTATATAGTTGAAAAAAACTTATAAAAAAACTACCAGCAATGTGTACTGGTAGTCTTAAATACTATTAAATAAATCGATCGAAAAACTCAAGTATGGTTCGGTTAACTTTAATTTCATTTTCTTTCTTCGAGAAACCGTGCCCTTCATCCTCTAGCACTAAGTATTCTACGTTAACTCCCTTATCCTGAAGGGCTTTTACAATTTTATCTGATTCAGCCTTTACAACACGTGGATCATTAGCTCCTTGAATAACTAGCATTGGCTTTTTCATATTTTCTAAATATGTGATTGGTGAATATTCTATTAACTTCTCTTTATCTTTAACTGGATCTCCAACCCACTGGTTCATGATTGGCTTCCAGTGCTCAGGTACAGAGTCGATAAATGAGAATAAATCACTAGGTCCAAAGATATCAACAACTGCTTTAAAATACTCTGGGTGACGCCCATGTAAAAGTAAAGCCATATAACCGCCAAAACTACCACCCATTAAAAGGATTTTATCACGGTCTGCATATCCATTTTTAATTAACCATTCTAAGCCTTCAACATTATCAAGTCTTGGACCATATCCCCAATCGCCTTCTACCATTTTCATAAAGGATAACCCATAATCTGAAGAACCACGGAAGTTAGGTGCAAACAGACTATAGCCGCGATTCACTAAAAATTGAAATAACGCACGAAATGATTTACGTTCAGACGCTTGAGGTCCTCCGTGAGGCCATAAAATCACATGACCATTGCTAACTTCTTCCTTAGCTTTGAAGAACAAGCCCTCAATATCTAGTCCATCAAAAGAAGGGTAGGAGATTACTTCCGGCTCCACTAACTCATTCTTAGCAACACCTGGTACTGCTAAATTTGTACAAGCTAACCACTCTTGATCGGCATCAGAACGTTTATAAATATTTAATGGGCTTGTTGCAGAGCGGCCAAGTATATATAAGCTACCTTCCTTTGTCACTACTAGCTTTTCAATAACACTTACTGGTTTATCAATTACTGTTAACTTTCCATCAGTCAAATCATATTGATAGAGCACATCCTCTACACCCTTAGAGCTTGTGATGAAAAGTTTGTTTAACTTTTTATTAAACTTCAAGCTTGATAGATCTTCCTGATCAACTGCTAATACTTTTGTAAATTCATTATTTTTGGTATCAAATTTAGCTAGATAGCTATTATCATCTTCGAAATTTGTTAACAGATAAATTTCCGTATCACTTGTAAAAACAACACTTGAAACAGTATGCTGCTGTTCAGTTGGTGGAGTTAATAATACTTCTTTTCCATCTATCTCAACATAAGCAAGTGTATATGTATTTGCAAAAAGCCTTTGATAGACAAATAATCTTTCATTAGGGCTAACGTCTACTAGAAAAGTTGCTGCCTTCTCTCCCTCGTTAATCATTTCTTCACTGTCAGTTTCAAAGTTATAACTGTAAGTGTTTAAATAGGTTGGATTCCCTTTAGTCGAGGTATAATATAGTGTTTTTCCGTCTTTTGATAAAATAGGATTCATGTGACGCTGTCCAACCTCTACACGTAGTTCCTTCAATTCACCACCATGAGTTTGAAGTGCGTATAACTGTGTGTTTTCATCTCCATCTTGATCAAATCCAGCAACGATAAATCTACCTTCATGGTCATATGTAAGCTCTTGATTACTCTGATTTATAAAAGTTAGCGGGTATGGAAACTGATTTGGTAAATCCATTGCCCAAAGGTTATACTTTCCACTTAAGTTTGTACTTAGAATCAGCTGCTTTTCATCGGGACTTACAGCAAAATTCTGAATTGCATACGTCTTGAAGAAATTTTCAACATCTGGTTTCTTGAAATTAATCATCTAATTACCTACTTTCATAATGGAATTTACACCTTTAAATTATACGACAAAGTTTTCTAATTTCCTTGTATATTATTTCGGAATCGGAAATATCACCAATGTCTATGTATATAATTTACAGAATTAAACATTTTTCTAAGGTGTTGGTCAATCTCTTCATTTACTCATATGAATACCGTTAAAATTTAAAAACCTTATGACCATGAATCACTTTTACTATACTACTTATTACCAAAAATTACCATTACAAAACAAAAAAAGAATGCTATTCCATTGAATAGTATTCTTACATAGACTAAATAGGATGAACTCTTAATGATTTTAACTAATATAGAAACATTCTATTACTAATTAAGAAATAGGGCATCTTTAGTAATTTATATAAATCAAAAGATGTTTGTATATCCGAGTCTCGTTGATATTTTAAGTCCGATTTCTCTCATTTTCCCCTGTACTTGATCCATACGCTCCGCGGTCATTCTAGTCGTCGGACCTGAAATACTGACGGCAGCAATCGCCTTACCTAAATGATCAAAAATAGGAACAGCGATACATGAGATTCCCGGTTCATTTTCTTCTAAATCAAGTGCATAGCCTTTTTGCTTAACTTGAGTTAACTCCTTTAGAAATAAATCTTTATCGGTGATGGTGTTAGTTGTATGAACAGGCAAACCCTTACGTTCTAATATGTTGATTACATCATTTGAAGGTAGATTTGCTAGTATGACTTTTCCAACAGATGTACAATGCATAGGTGCTCTTTTACCGACTTTTGAATGCATACGAAGTGTTTCTGTTCCTTCGAGTTTCTCTATATACACTACTTCACCTTGATCGTACACGACAAGATGAATCACTTCATTGGTTTCCCTCTCAAGCTCCTGTAAATAAGGACGTGCTTCAGTTCTTAGGTCAATCGATTCTAAAAGCTTTGAACTGATTTCCAAAAATTTATATCCCAGCTTATATCGTTCTGTTTCTTTGTCTTGTTCAACATAACCGTATTGAACTAATGTTGAAAGAATTCGATATACAGAACTTTTGTTAATGTCAATCTGCTTCGCAATTTCAGTAACACCTAATCCACCTTTTCTTAAAGAGACTAGATGAATAATATCTAATGCCCTACTTACGGATTTAACCATGTTCTCTCTTTCCATCAATATCACCTCTAGCAAAATCACACAAATAAATAATCCTAGTGAGATTTTACGTTTTTCTGTACCTTCACAAAAGAATTTCTTAACGTTCCTATTTCCTCTATCTTACATTCAATAACGTTACCTTCACCAACCATTTCTGCACCAACAGGACTTCCCGTTAAAATTACGTCCCCGGGTTTTAATGTCATTACATTTGATAGATAGGAAATCATTTTTCTAATAGGAACAATCATTAAGTCTGTTTCACTATTTTGTTTTTCAACTCCATTGAGATAAGCCTCTACTTTAACGTTAAATGGATCAAGTTCTGTTTCAATAACCGGACCTAAAGGAGTGAATGTATCGAAAGCCTTACCAACTGTCCAGTGTCCCGCTTCATGAAAAAACTGAGGTGCTGTTACATCATTGCCCACTGTATAACCAAAGACATAATCCAATACCTCAGCTTCTGAAATGTTCTTGGCTTCCTTTCCAATGATAATCGCAAGTTCTGATTCAAACTTCACTTCATCAATTCCATCAGGGATGATAATTTCATCCTGTGGACCAATTACTGAAGAAGTGGGTTTAAAGAAAAAAACGGGTATCTTAGGAAGTTCAGTTGGTAAATCTTTTACATTTGTCACAAAGTTCGCACCAATACCAATAATTTGATTTGGTACTAATGGAGCTAGGAGTTTCACTTCATCCAACTTATATGTATCACCTGTATATTCCCATTTAGAAAAAAGATCCCCTTTTACTACGTTAACTGTGTCCTCACTTATTACTCCTGTATAATGTTCGTTATTAAGTGTAAATCTAGTGAATTTCATTAGATTAATCTCCTCTCAGTTTAAAACGGGGGCATACTATAATGCCCCCATTGTTCTTTACTTTTGAACACGACCCTTTGATTTTGCCTCAATACGTCTTCTATGAAGAATAGGCTCTGTATAACCATTCGGCTGATTATACCCCTCAAACACAAGATCACAAGCAGCTTGGAATGCAACTGATTCATCATAATTTTGACCCATAGGACGATATTCAGGATCATTTGCATTTTGCTCATCAACTACCTTTGCCATTCGCTGTAAGGTTTCGAGCACTTGTTCTTTCGAGCAGATTCCATGATGTAACCAGTTCGCAACATGCTGACTTGAAATTCTTAAAGTTGCTCGGTCTTCCATTAAGCCGACATTGTTTATATCGGGTACCTTAGAGCACCCTACACCATGCTCCACCCAGCGAACTACATAGCCTAGAATACCTTGTGCGTTATTATCTAACTCCTGCTGAATTTCTTCTTGACTCCAATCCGAATTAACTGCAACTGGAACTTCTAAAATTGCATCAGTTAAATCACTAGATTGCTGAATTAATTGATTTTGAACTTGCTGCACATCAACCTGATGGTAGTGAAGTGCATGTAGTGTTGCAGCTGTAGGAGAAGGAACCCACGCTGTATTTGCCCCGGCATTAAGGTGTCCAATCTTTTGTTTGATCATTTCTGCCATCAAATCCGGCATTGCCCACATCCCTTTACCAATCTGAGCTTTACCTTGGAATCCAGTCGCTAAGCCAACAAATACGTTAGATTTCTCATAACCTTGCAGCCAATTGGTTGACTTCATATCATTTTTTCGAATCATTGGTCCAAGCTCCATTGATGTATGAATCTCGTCTCCTGTACGATCTAAGAAGCCAGTATTAATAAACACTACACGTTCTTTTACCTGACGAATACAAGCTTTTAGGTTTAGGCTAGTTCGACGTTCTTCGTCCATAACTCCTATTTTTAGCGTATTGCGAACTAAACCAAGAAGATCCTCAACACGATCAAACAGTTCATTAGCAAAAGCAACTTCCTCGGAGCCATGCATTTTAGGTTTTACGATATAGACAGAGCCCTTGGGAGAGTTTTGATACGGACCATTGCCTAGAAGTGAATGCTTAGCAATTAAGCTCGTTATTACCGTATCAAGAATACCCTCCTGTATTTCCTGTCCGTCTCCATCTAAGATCACACTATTGGACATTAAATGACCTACGTTACGGACAAACATTAGAGATCGTCCTGGTAAAACAAACTCTTCACCGTCTGGAGAAGAATAGGTTCTGTCAGGGTTCAGAGTACGGGATACCGTTTTCCCACCTTTTTCAAAGGTTGATGACAAGTCACCTTTCATTAGACCTAACCAGTTTCGATACACGATTACCTTATCCTCAGCATCAACAGCCGTAACGGAGTCCTCACAATCCATTATGGTAGTGATTGCAGCCTCCATTAAAATATCCTTAACTCCAGCATCATCTGTTTTACCTATAGGATGTTGACGGTCTATTTGAATTTCAAAATGAAGTCCATTGTTTTTTAGAAGTATAGATGTTGGATCTCCCGGCTCACCTTGAAAGCCTACAAATTTAGTTTCGTCAGCAAGAGTGGTTGATACACCGTTTGACAGAGTAACAAGAAGATTATGTTCCACCACTGCATACTGAACTACATTGGTGTGTGACTGCTCTTTTAACGGAACGACAGAATCTAAAAATTCCCTTCCATATTGAATGACCTTGTCTCCGCGAACAGGATTATAGTTTCCTTCACGAGTCGCTCCATCTTCTTCACTAATTGCATCGGTTCCGTACAATGCGTCGTAAAGGCTTCCCCATCTAGCATTTGCTGCGTTAATTGCATAACGACCATTATTGACTGGTACCACTAACTGAGGTCCCGCCTGTAATGAAATGGAATCATCTACATTTTCGGTTGTAATCTCAAAATCATCTACTTCAGCCTCTAAATATCCAATTTCGGTTAAAAACGATTTATATTCTACAAAACTAAAAGTCTCTTTATTTTCTTTATACCAAGCATGAATCCTGTTTTGCAAATCATCCCGGCGAGCTAATAATGCTTTGTTCTTCGGAGTTAGTTCTGACACTAATGCTTCTAATCCATCCCAAAAATGTCCTTGTTCCACCTGGCTTCCTGGTAGAACTTCACCATTTATAAATTCATAAAATCCTGAATCAACTTGAAGGTTCCCTACTTTTACGTACTGACTCATGAAAACTTCCTCCTTAATTGTTTGTTATTGCAAAACAATGTTTCTGATTCTTCTAAAAAAATAATACCATGTATAAAGAAGTAGCTACAACAGCATTTTTTATATAATAGGAGAGGACGTTTTCTCTTTAAGTTCCTGCTTAATTTCTACACAACGACCGGGACTTGGAAAAAGCTTGCCGGCATTTAATAGATTATTAGGATTAAAGACATCACGAATATTTGTTTGGGATACGATCTCATCATCGTTAAAAACAAATCTCATTTCTTCTCTTTTTTCTATCCCCACCCCGTGCTCCCCCGTAATTGTACCACCGGCATCTGCACAAACTTGTAAACATGCACTACCCGCTTTCAGTGCCTTCTCCGTTTCCCCGGGTTTTCTTGCATCAAATAGAACCAAAGGATGAAGGTTACCATCTCCAGCATGAAAGATATTAGCAATACGTAGGCCAAACTCAATACTAACCTGATTAATTTTATTGAGTACTTCTGGCAATTTACTTCGAGGAATTACTCCATCTTGTACTAGATAATCCGGAGATATCGCTCCCATTGCACCAAAACCAGTTTTCCGATTTGCCCACCACCTGCCTCTTTCTTGCTCATCAACTGCTACCTTAACTTCTCGAACATTTCTACTTTTACAAACAGCTAATATTTGATTGATCTGTTCATCAATCCCCTCTGAAATTCCATCCACCTCAATTAACAATAATGCCTCAATATCCTTTGTGTGTCCTACTGGGAAAGCTGCTGCCTCAACACCTTCGATAGCAATTTTATCCATCATTTCTAGTGCAGCAGGTACAATCCCATTTGAAATAATATCTGATACGGCTTGGCTTCCATCCTCAATTCGATCAAAATAGGCTAAAACTGTTTGTTTGGCTTCTGGATTCTTTAAAATTCTAACCGTTATTTTAGTAACAATTCCAAGCGTCCCCTCTGAACCAGTTAAAAGGCCGAGTAAATCATATCCTGGTGAATCTGGTATCCCATATTGACCGATCTCGATAATCTCTCCATCCGGAAGCACTACCTCTAGCCCTAAGATATGGTTCGTTGTAACTCCGTATTTTAAGCAGTGTGCTCCGCCTGCATTCTCTGCAACATTCCCTCCGATCGTACAACAATATTGACTAGACGGATCAGGTGCATAATAATAGCCTTTATCAGAAATTGAGTTTGTTAGCTTTAAGTTGACAAAGCCAGGCTCGACAACAGCTCTTCTATTCTCTAAATCTACACTTAATAAACGTTTCATCCTAACTAGACTTATAATAACCTCACCATTTAATGGGATCGCCCCACCACTAAGACCTGTTCCGGCACCTCTAGCTAAGAAAGGTAAATGATGTGTAGAACAGTACTTAACTAGCTCTGAAACCTCTTTCGTATCTTTCGGAAAGACCACGGCCTTTGGCAGATGTTTATGGAGGGTAAATCCATCGCAATCATAAGCCATTAAGTCTTCCTTATGATAAAGAATAGATTTAGAGCCACCCACGATATTACCTAGGTTTTGAATATGCTGATCTTTAACCTTAAAGGCTTTACTAATCACTGATCTCCCTCCCTTTCATGATTCTCTTTTTGATAGGCCCAGTCTAATAGCTGAACCGTATGCACCACTTGTTGGTTACTTCCATATTTCTGGACTCCAATCGCCATTTGTAGCATGCAGCCTGGATTACCCATTGAGATCATCTCTACATCCTCAGGTACATTCTCCATTTTACTCGCAAGTACTTCACCTGCCATTTCAGGATTCGTAATATTATAGATTCCTGCACTTCCACAGCAACGATCAGAATTAGCCATATGAACCATCTCTACTCCTGGGATATTAATCAGTAAATCTCTTGGCTCTTGTCGTACTCCCTGGCCGTGAGCTAGATGACAAGCATCATGGTACGTAATTCTTTTATTTAATTCTGCTTTTGGTTTTTCATAACCTGTTTCAAACAGGTACTTGGAAATATCCTCGACCTTTGCTGAAAACTCAACTGCTTTTTCATGCCACTCTCGGTCCTCCCTAAATAGCTCGGGATAATCCTGAAGCATACACCCGCAGCCTGCCGCATTTACAATCACTTTTGTAGCATCTTGAAAGGCACCAATATTCTGTTTGGCTAGCTTTCTTCCAGTGTCACGGTCTCCAGCATGCACGTGTAAAGCACCACAACATGTTTGATTTTGCGGAATCACTACATCATTTCCATTACGAGTTAGGACATTAATTGTCGATTCGTTTATATCACTAAACATAACGTCCATCACACACCCAGTTAAGAAGGAAACCTCTCGTTTTGATATTCCTTTTGCTTTAATTACTTGTTCGTTTTTATACTTCTTTCGAACAGATTGTTTCACTTCAGGCATGACTGCTTCCATATCGACAAGATGTTGCGGCATTACATTAATTAAGCCTGACTTTCTAACAACTTTTTGAATTCCACTCTTTTGATAAAACTTTAAAAAACTAGCAAAATTATTCAAGCGATTATGATGAGGAAACAACTCTTGCAGAAATAACTTATTTACAGCACCCTTCCATCCCTTTAATGGCATTGCCTGACGGATCTGACCTCGCGCCTCTTCAATCAGTCCACCTACATCCACATCAGCGGGGCACGCTGTTGTACAAGCACGGCAATCTAAACAGGCAAAGACAGGATCCATAAACTGCTCATTTACTTCAAGTTTTCCTTCAGCAACCGACTTTATTAAATGAACACGTCCCCTAGGTGAATGCTGCTCCTGACCAGTTAATTCATATGTAGGACAAGACTCTAAACACATCCCACAATGGACACAGTCTGCCCATTTTGTTTCATCTGGATGATCGCTCCATAGATAGTTACTCAAGCTTTTCGTTGTACAAGGTGGCTCCTGCAACAGCTCATGCTCACCACTGCTCATGTTCATAACCCTCCCACAAACCGTTTATGATTTAACACATGATTAGGATCCATCTTTTCCTTAATACTCTTTATTAAGAAAAAATATGAAGGGAGATCACCCCATATATTTGTTGTCTTTCGTAAGTGATAGGGTAAATGCTTAACAATTGCATACCCACCATAGCTCTTGGCTAATTCTCTTAGTTGATGGATTGCTGATAGAACATCTAGTTCAGCACCGTTGATATGCACAAAGCACAAGCCATGACCTAACCCACCATGAGCTTCAATCGAAACATTGTTTACGTCCTCTAATGTCTGGCATTTTCGCAGTATATGAATAACATCAAGATTAACAACACCTATTTTTAATGAAGCTTTAGTATCCTGTACCTCAAATGAATAAGGATCTGGACCAATGCTGTAAAAAGTTGACCAAAAATTAGCTGCCTCTTCTTTTTGTAAGACTAATAGTTCTGTTCCTACTGGAATCATTTTTGAAATCTGACTAACCTGATACTGAACAGAACTTTCTACATCTTCAAAACTTATAGCCAGTGTAAAACGGTTATGATCTATTAATCTACTAGTTAACGATGGATTCAATAATTCTAATGAAATGGGCTCTAATGTTGTATCCAACAACTCTATAACAAATGATTTTATCAAATCAAAATCTTCATGCGTAAAGCTAACTAACACAAGATTTTCATCCTTAGTAATGGGTCGAAGCTTTAATGTTATTTCAGATACAACAGCCAAAGTACCCATCGAGCCTATAAATAGTTTATTCATATCATAGCCAGCTACATTCTTAACTACTTTTCCACCTGAACGAATGATAGAACCATCAGCGTAGACTGTTCTTAATCCAATTACAGCATCTCTAGCTGAACCATAACCAAGCCTTTTGGGACCGCTTTCATTGGAAGCAATAATTCCCCCTATTGTTGAACGTTCAGGCCAAGAAGGATCAAGTGATATTTTTTGATTAAACTGAGCCAAATACTTCTGAATTTCCCCAAATGGTGTTCCTGCTTTAACGGTTAGAGTCATGTCGCCTATTGTATGCTCTACTACACCTCTATAGTGAGATAATGATAGGAGCAAATCAGCATTTTCAATTACTCCGCCAAAGCCTCTTTTTGTTCCACCACCCATTATAGAGATGGATAGTTTATGCTGATTGGCAAACTTTAAAACATTCGAGATTTCCTCCTCAGTTGTTGGAAAGACCGTAACAGCGCCACCGTTTCCGAGTGGGTGCTTGTCATTCTTTTCTGAGATTTTGGCCTCAGAAATGAATGTTTTTAATTCAGTTAAACACTCTGTAACCATCATAAAAACACCTCCCGTTGCGTAATAACAAACAGCGTTTCTGAATTTAGATAAAAAAAGAGGGTGACTTATTATATTTACCTAAATTAAACCACTAGTTCCAATAATTTTCAATGATTTTTTCGAATATAACAAAAATTCCAACTCTTCTTAGCTCCTTCTACTTTCAAATCTTCATACTAAAACCCAGCTCGAAAATTTTAGGTCATGCCTTGTCAAGCTGGGGTTTAGCAAAAAAATAAGGTTGTTAAATAACGGATTACTCTAATCCTATGTTTTAGAGCCATCTGTAAACACTAGTATTTCTTCATAAAGTGCTTGAGCATCAGAATAGCCTAGTTCAAATAGTTGAGATAATTTTGTCTGATTCCTTTCAATAGAGCTGACAGGGAGTTCTTTACTTGGTTGAATAATAAGTGCCTGATTATTTTCTTCTTCTTTCTTTAGGTGACTAATCGTTTCATTATAAATCTGGTGGCGTCTCTGAAGAACCTCATGTATTTTTGGGTGCCATTTATATCTTAATAATGATGACATTCTACTCGGTTGTTTGTTTTCCTTTGCTGGCTTTGTAAGAATTACAATGTTTTTTTGGTTTCCACCTCTTGTGATTTCTTAATCGGTATTGGATCAGCAATACCTCCATCAAGTAAGATCTTATCCTGATAACTTACACTTGAAGAAATAAATGGAACGGAGCTCGATGCCCGAATGATTGTTAGCATATTCCTACCGTGGTCTTTTTTATTAAAATAAATGGGCTGGCCCGTTTGGCAATCTGTGGTTCCGACTAGGAACTCTTCTGATCCTTCTATAAATGTATCAAAATCGAAAGGGACAAGTCGATTAGGTACCTCATCAAATAAAAAGTCCATCCCAAACATCTCTCTTTTTCTAAGTAAGTTTCGCCATGAAAGGTACCTCGGATCTTTTACTAGATCTATATTTACCTTTTGGTTACGACCTTTTTGGCGAGATAAATAAGACGCAGCCATACAAGCTCCAGCCGAAACACCGATTACATATGGAAAATATAGTTCTTTTTCCATAAAAAAATCTAGAACACCCGCTGAATAAAGACCTCTCATCCCACCGCCTTCTAACACTAACCCGACCTGATCCATGTAAAAACTCCTTTTATTCTTGTATTTTTAATTTCCCCCTCAAAAATCTTCATTGAAATACACTTTATACGAGAGCAATTGGGAGCCTTACCTTAAATTGTATTTAAAAAGAAGTTAAAAAAGAGTAGAAAAACGTAAGTTTTTCTACTCTTTTTTATTATTTCATAAAATGTTCATTTACAAACGCCATAACTTCTTCTGACGTACTCATTGAAAGTATTGTATGTTTATGTTTTGAGATTTCCTCTTTGGAAAGACCCTTTAATTGTGAACGTGCCGGCAATATAGAGGTTGCACTCATACTAAACTCATCAAGCCCTAAGCCTAGTAGTAATGGAATGGCAATTGGATCTCCTGCCATTTCTCCACACATTCCTGCCCATTTCCCTTCTTTATGTGCAGCCTCAATGACCATATTAACTAAACGAAGAATAGCAGGATGATATGGTTGATACAAGTATGACACCTGTTCGTTCATACGGTCAGCGGCCATTGTATATTGAATAAGATCATTCGTTCCAATGCTAAAGAAATCAACCTCTTTTGCAAATTGATCTGCAATAATGGCACTTGAAGGAATTTCAACCATCATTCCAATTTCAATACTGTCTGAAACCTTTGTTCCTCCCGCTACAAGCTGGTCTTTTTCTTCTAATAAAATGGTCTTAGCTTGACGGAATTCATCTAGTGTTGCAATCATCGGGAACATAATCTTCAAGTTCCCATATACACTTGCTCTTAATAAAGCGCGAAGCTGGGTACGGAAGATGTCTTGTTGCTCTAAACAAAGACGAATTGCACGGAACCCTAAAAACGGGTTCATTTCCTTTGGTAAATGTAAATAAGGAAGCTCTTTATCTCCACCAATATCTAATGTACGTACCACAACTGGCTTATCTCCCATGTTTTCAAGAACTGTCTTATAAGCTTCAAACTGTTCTTCTTCTGTTGGAAGTTGGTCACGGCCCATATATAGGAACTCAGTTCGATACAAACCAATTCCCTCGCCACCATTTTCTAGCACACCTTTTACATCTTTCGGTGTTCCAATATTTGCAGCAAGCTCTACATGATGACCATCACTAGAAAGTGTTTTTTCTTCCTTTAACTTTGCCCATTCGTCTTTTTGTTTTTGATAACTTTGTTGTTTTTCTTTATATTGTAAAAGTATTTCTTCAGTTGGATTAACAATTACATTTCCATCTAAACCATCAATAATGATTACATCCCCATTTTTTGTTTCCTTAGTTACACTTTTTGTTCCAACAACTGCTGGAATTTCCATGGACCTCGCCATGATCGCTGAATGAGAAGTACGACCACCAATATCAGTTGTGAAGCCCTTAACAAATTGACGATTTAACTGAGCTGTGTCAGAAGGAGTTAGGTCTTCTGCTACAATAATAACATCCTCTGTGACTAAGCTAGGGTTCGGTATACTTACACCTAATAAATGTGCTAAAACTCTCTTTGTTACGTCACGAATATCAGCAGCGCGTTCTTTCATATACTCATTATCCATGTTTTCAAACATATTAATAAACAGATCAGCAACTTCACGAAGAGCAAACTCCGGATTTAGTTTTTCATGCTTCACTTTATCTTTTATTGGCTGAATGAGTTCTGGATCATTAGCTACTAATAAATGAGCATCAAAAATAGCAGCTTTGTCAGGACCTAGTTCCTTTAATGTGTGTTCCTTTATAGCCGTTAATTCTTTAACTGACTCCTGAATTGCCTGATCAAGACGAGCAATTTCAGCTTCTACTTCAATAACCTCTTTTTTCTCAATTGTTAGATCAGGATGAACTAAATGATAAGCCTTAGCAATAGCGATTCCTTGTGAGGCTGCAATACCAGATATTGTATTTTTCATTATTCACCAAGACCTTCTTTTTTGATGGTTTCAGTTAGGGCGTCAATAGCTCCCTCAGCATCGTCACCATTTGCACTAATTGTAATCTGACTACCACTTGGGATCCCTAATGACATGACACCCATAATTGACTTCAAGTTAACAGAACGCTCATTATATTCAACCGTAATTTCACTGTTAAATTGACCTGCTGTTTGAACGAGAACTGTAGCAGGCCTTGCATGAACTCCTGATTCTGCTGTAATTTTAAATGTTTTTTCTGCCATAGTAGACATCTCCCTTTTGAGTATGATTTTTATTTATTATTTTTATATTTCGGCTCTGTTAGACCTTGTAAATTAACAGTACCTGTATTTACATAACTAACCTTCAATCTTAACTACATCTTCTCTTGTTGATACATTACCCTGTTTTTCTATGGAAACAGTTTGACCTTGCTTTAAGTTGGTGAAGATGATTGGTGTAATGATAGAAGGCGCATTTTTCTTTACAAATTCTAAATCAATCTTCAAGATCTCTTGACCCTTTTTCACCATATCTCCTTGTTCAACGAGAGCAGTAAATCCTTCTCCCTTTAAATGTACTGTATCAATTCCAACGTGAATTAAGATTTCTCTTCCAGATGAAGACTCAATTCCAATTGCATGCTTAGTTGGAAACAGGTTAACAATTTTCCCATCCACCGGGGAAACTACAACTCCAGCATTAGGTAAAACTGCAAATCCGTCTCCCATCATACGCTCCGAAAATACTTGGTCAGGCACTTCATCCAAGGGTAGAATTTCTCCCGCTAAAGGAGAAGCGTACACCTCTAGTTCTGGTTCTGTTTGTAAAGCTTCTGGATTTATTTCCTCAATTTGTTGTACTACCCCTTTTTCAGGTGATTTAGTCACTGAATGAGGTGTTTTACCATTAATAATATCTTGAATTTGAGTTTTTAAGTTATCAGAAAGAGGACCGAAAATTGCTTGGATATTGTTTCCTACTTCCAGTACTCCTGATGCTCCTAATGACTTAAGTCGATCTTTATCTACTTGCTTTTGATCATTTACGGATACACGTAATCGAGTAATACAAGCATCTAGATGTGCAATATTCTCTTTTCCACCCATTGCTTCTAAGATGTTGTAAGGTAATTCGCCTGCCTTAACAGGTTTAGCTGTGTTTTGTGATACATCTTCACGACCCGGCGTGTTTAAGTTAAATTTTCTGATTGCAAATCGGAAGCCGAAATAGTAAATAACAGCAAATACTAGGCCAACTGGAATGACAAGCCACCATTCAGTTCTTCCAGGAAGTACTCCAAATAATAGGAAATCAATTACCCCACCAGAAAACGTCATTCCAATTTTGACATCTAAGAGATGCATGGTCATAAATGATAGGCCTGCAAAAATTGCATGAATGCCAAACAATACAGGTGCCACGAACAAGAATGAAAATTCAATTGGTTCTGTAATACCTGTTAGGAAAGAAGTTAGAGCAGCTGAACCCATAATTCCTGCTACAATTTTTTTATTTTCCTTACGAGCCTCATGATATATAGCTAATGCTGCAGCCGGTAAACCAAACATCATAAACGGAAACTTCCCTGTCATAAACGTTCCTGCTGTCAATTCTGCACCTTCTCTGATCTGTTCCATAAAAATACGTTGGTCTCCACGTATTAACTCGCCTGCAGCGTTTGTATATTGTCCAAACTCATACCATATTGGTGAATAAAAGATGTGATGCAAGCCAAATGGAATTAATGCTCTTTCAATGACACCGAACATGAATGCCGATAAAGTCCTGTTTGAATCAATTACATAATATGAAAAATGATTAAGGCCAGTTTGAATTGGAGGCCACACGAGTAACATTAGAAATCCTAGTAAAACAGCTGTTGCTGCTGTAATAATAGGAACAAAACGCTTACCCGCAAAAAAACCTAAGTATGATGGCAATTCAATATTAAAATACTTCCCATAAAGATAGGCTGCGATAATACCAACAATGATTCCTCCAAAAACTCCCGTCTGTAACGTTGGAATTCCTAGAACTGTTGCATATGCTGGATCATTTACTCCCTCTGGCAATGGAAGCTTTCCTTGAATCGTTAAAATGGTGTTCATTGTTCTGTTCATAATTAAATATCCGATGATCGCAGCTAGTCCTGCGACACCATCGCCTGCCAAACCGATTGCAACACCGACAGCAAAAAGTAAGGGAAGATTATCAAAGATAATTCCTCCAGCACCCTCCATAACAATGGCTGTGTTTTGTAGCCATGTTGCTTTTAAATAGGTAGCCTTTTCTAATGTGGCGGGGTTTTGAAGAGCATTACCTAAAGCTAGTAAAATACCAGCAGCAGGCAATAACGCAACTGGAAGCATTAATGCTCTACCCACTTTTTGTAATGTCCCAAAAATTCTCTTAAACATAATAACCTCCTTATCTTCTAAGAAACTAACTGTATACATACATCTGAACCTAAAAAGCAAGAACGATCCTTCAAATCAAACAAAAAGAACAAAAAAAGGCATGAGAAAGAAGTGTATAGATCAACACAAGGGTAGGATTCCCCAAATGTCTTATCTATTACTCTTCTTCACTCATGCCTGATCGAATCAGTAACACGTTTACGAAGTTATTTCTTGATTTTTAGCTGAAAGCCTTTGCAAATGTAAGGTCAAATATACAGCCTCTGCTTCAAAGACTTTAACTTTTAATTGCTGTTGTACGATCTTTATAAGCTTCCATGCGAGATTATAGCATACAGGATATTCGGCCTGCAAGATATTTGAGAGATTTGTTGAAATACCAACATTTTCCTCTGATCGAACACGATCTAACATAAAACGAATGTGACTTACTAGGCGAACATACTGAACACCTTCTCGATCTAGGTTTGTTTTTAATGAGTCTTCAATAACCTCGACCAGTTTATGAATAAGCTGAGAATGTTGATTGACTTCGGAAAGGCGCCGGTCCGAAACCGCACTGTGAATGTGCAACGCAATAAAACCAATCTCTCCTTCAGGAAATGAAACCTCTAATTTCTCATTAATCATTTGAACGACCTCAGTGGCCACACTATACTCCTCTGGATAGAGCGTCTTAGTTTCAAGCGAGAAAGGATTCTTAATCTCCAGACCTTCCTGGAGTCTCTTAATGGCAAAAGAGATGTGATCTGTTAGCGATATTAATAATTGTTGATTTAGCTTTTTTCTTATAGAAACGGTAATGAAATGTATGACATCATTCATACATTCAATAATTTCTTCACTGACGTATGGCAGAAGTTTCTTATACTGATCTTGTTCCTTTTCACTAGTAAGAACAAAAAGTTTTTCTATTGGTGATACATCAATGCTGTTTCCTTTCGATTTATTAAAGCCAATTCCTTTACCAATTAAAACAACCTCATCTTTACCAGGAAGGCTATTTGCAATGATTACATTATTGTTTAGTACTTTCTTGACAGTATACGAACTACCCATCTGTACACCTTCTCACCTATCTTCGTAATATTCTATATCGTATAGGAAACGAATTATTCTGGTCAATAGAAATACATTCCTATGCTACTTTCACTTAGTTTTTTTTACTTTCATTAGGAGGTTATCCTTTAGCACTGTAATGAAACACTGTATGAAATCATGGCTCACTACCTCAAACATGTATTAATGGTGTTTAAAAACTGTTACACTTACAAACACTTAACTTTACTTATAACAACTTATTTGGTGCTTGCTTATTTAAAGATTCACTTACTATAATGAAGTGGGGGTGAAGAATTTGTTTCAAGAAGAAAGACTAATTAAAATTATGAGTATTTTAGCTGCTAAAAAAAGAATTAGTATTGAAGAAATTTGCGAAACTTTTAATGTATCAAGAGATACAGCCAGACGTGATCTTGTAAAACTAGACGAACAAGGTCAAATTGTTAGGACACGTGGTGGTGCACTACAACCAACACAGCATTTACTAAACACTTATGAAGATCGAAAAAACACACAAGCTATGTCAAAGCATAAAATTGGGCTGGCAGCAGTCAATCTCATCCGAGACGAGGAACAGATTCTTCTTGACTCTTCTACCACTGTCCAAAGTATGGTTGAGTATTGGAAAAGTGTTCATAACAGAGTGGTCACAAACTCAGTTGATATTGCAAGCTTAATGGTTGGCAAACACCACTGTGAGGTACATTTACTTGGTGGTATTATCCATCCAACTCAACGGTTTATATATGGCGCAAAAACATTAGAAAGCCTAAATCAATTACATTTCCAGAAGCTCTTTTTGGGAGCGTGTGGTGTTACAAAGGACGGTTTATCGAATCCATACGAAGAAGAATCAACACTTATTAAAAATATGATTAATAGAGCTGAGCAGGTTATTGTTTTGGCGGATTCCACTAAATTTCATCAACAGTTATTTCACCATGTTTGTTCGTTAGAAAGTATAGATATGATTATTACTGATCAGGAACCAGATCAGTCTTTCCAAGAATTATTGGTTCAATTGGATATCCAAATCATCGTAACAATAGGAGATGAAATAGATGATTAAGTTAATTGTTAGCGATTTAGATGGTACACTCCTTGATGAAAATATAAAAGTTCGAGAGCGTGATATTAAATCTATACATAAGGCACAGGAGATGGGAATAAACTTTTGCTTAGCTACAGGTCGTAAGGATTTAGATATCATTGAAGTTTCTAAGATGATTGACCGTACCTTTCATCGCATTAGCCAAAATGGAGCATTTATTGTGCTAGACGACCAAACAGATTTTCATAGCACTTTTTTTGAGTCATCAATAGCCCAAAAAATTTATAGTCATGTGGTTGATAAAGAAGTGCTAACTCTTGTATCAACAAGAGATACTGAAATCATCGATCGTAACAATGAGATTGTTGAAAGAATACAAAAGGTCCTTTTTTCACCTCTCATAATCAATCCCAATTTATACAACGATATCGGAGTAACTATTCACCCCTCAAAGATTATTGTAACAGGCAAAGACGAGGTAATTGAAGAACTTCAAACAGAATTGCTACAAGCCTATCCCAACGAAATCGATGCCTTTATTTCTGCTAAGTACACACTAGATATCATGCCTAAAAATATTAGTAAAGGAAATGCCGTGAAGAAACTCGCGGAACGTATTGGGATTTCCCTAGAGGAAATTGCTTGTATCGGTGATTCCTTTAATGATGTATCGATGCTACAGGTTGCCAAATATGGATTTGCTATGAGTAAGGCAAAGCAAGGTGTAAAAGAATGTGCAGATTATGTAGTGGAGAGTGTTGGGGAAGCAATAGAAATCATTTTAGAGATAAATTCCTCAGAAACCACATAAGTAAAGTAAGTAATTATAAGTAAAAATGTTTTATACTAAAATTCAATTAAAGTCCTAAAAATGATATTAATATAATAACGACTCTATTTCAGAATGTTTTAATTTTCAGGGTCTAAAATATAAACATCCTTGGATCAATCGATCCAAGGATGTTTATGGCTATTTAATTTTATATGTTTTAAGATACGACTTAATCTATCCCTGTGCTATAAAAGCTTAACTGCTTTAATAAACCTCTCCACTTCTTCAAGTGTATTATACGGTGCTAATCCTGCACGGATCCAACTACCACTCTGAATAATTCCGAGTTTCTCTGCCAGTGTGGTAGCATAAAAGTGCCCATCTGCAATAAAAATTCCATGCTCCTCTGCCATTCGCTGACACACCTCAAGTGGTGTATAGCCCTCGATTGTAAAAGCAATTGTTGGAGTTTTCGCTACCCCTGGCGCTGCCTGGTAGAGCGTTACTTTTGGTATAGATGCTAGACCTTCTCTTAGTCTAGCAGCCAGTTCATTTTCGTACATGTCTATGTTCATTAACCCTGACTGCAGCTTCTCTTTTCTTGTAGCCCCTATACCCAAACTAGCCATAAACTCGATTGCTGGTTTGATTCCCGCTATTCCCTCATGGTTTTGAGTACCCGTTTCTAATTTATCGGGAATATAGCTTGGTGCAGGATTAAGTTTAAATGGCTCAATCCGTTCAAACAGCTCTTCTTTAATTGCTGCAATTCCAACATGTGGTCCAAAGAACTTATATGCTGAACATAAAAGTATATCAATCCCCAGAGAGTCACGATCAATTAATACGTGCGGAGCAGCGTGAACAGCATCAACTGCTACTAGCGCCCCTACTCCCTTTGCCACTTTAGAGATTGAAGCAATATCATTAATCGTACCTACGGCGTTTGAAGCAAGACCAACAGCAACTAAACGGGTATTTTCATTAATGACTTCCTGAAGGTTATCAAGATTAAGTGTTAATGAATCTTTATTAACTGAAATCCATCTAACCTTTATTCCACGATCTTCAGCCATAGTAATCCATGGATCAACATTGGCTCGGTGGTCCATTTCAGTTACGACAATTTCGTCCCCAGGTCCCCATTGTTTTCCTAATGCTCTTGCAATCGCTAGTGCAAGAGTCGTCATATTGGCACCAAAGGCAACCTCATTCTCCTTTACCCCTAAGAAATCTCCAATCGCTAATTTAGCTTCTGATATCATTTCCTCTGTTTCACGGCTTGTGGGAAAGGCTCCGTGCAGATTGGCACCTCCATTTTCCATGTATTTTGTTACTCCCTCAATGGAAGCTCTAACAACCTGCGTGCCACCTGGACCATCAAAATAAGTAACAGGTTGACCTTTATAAGTTCGATTAAGGGCTGGAAATTGACTACGTACTTTAGCAATTGGAAAGGTACTTATACTTTGGTTCATGGTGTTAGCTCCTAACATTACAATTTATTTTGATGTCTCTAATGAATGTTGGTTCATAGCGATGGGAAATCCTGAAAGCATATAAGCCATGTGAACAACACCTTCCTCAAAATCAACGAGACGAATAGATTCGTTTGGAGCATGTGCCTTAGATTCTACCCAGCCTACCCCCGTACTTACGACAGGTACTTGTAACTGATTTCCAAATTCATACATAGGCCCAGTTCCAGCAGAATTTGGTGCTAGCACAGCTTCCTTTTCATAAACCGCACTTGCTGTTTCTAAGACGTGTGCAACAAACGGATGGTTATAATCTGAACGATATGCTTTTTGGCCGTTAATTAACACTACATTGATATCATCAAACCCATGTGCCTTCAAATGAGCTTGAACACTTTCAAAAATATGTTGAGGATCTTGGCCAGGCACAAGTCGGCAATCAAGCTTAACTTTTGCATTCTTTGGTAAAACTGTTTTAGCACCTTCACCTGTATAACCACTTTCGATTCCACAAATTGTCATGGTCGGTTGAAATACCATTGCTTCTCTCGGATCCACACCCTTTGCTTCCGTGATAAGTGGTCGTTTTAAGCCATAGAGATTTCTAACTGCCTCTTCATTGAAAGGGAGGTTAGCAACGACTTCCTTCTCTAACTCTGTTGGTTCATCAATGTCATCATAAAAACCTTTAACTAAAATATCATTTTTTTCATTTCTCATTGTAGCTAAAGCTTGAACTAATCTCCAAGCTGCATTATCAACATAAGCACCTACTGATGAGTGCATATCAATATCTGCTCCCGCACAAGTTAACTCCATATAGGCCATTCCCTTGATTCCAGCGACCATGTTTACTCGCTCTTCCTCATCCTTTCCACCAAACTCCCATATACAAGCATCAGCCTTAAATAAATCTTTATACTTTACCAAATACGGCGCAAGATTAGGACTTCCAATCTCCTCTTCGCCCTCAACCATAAACTTGATATTACAAGGCAAGCCGTCTAGCTGTTTCAGGACCTTTATAGCTGTTAATCTAGCAATCAAGTCACCCTTATTGTCTGAAACTCCTCTAGCAAATAGCTTTCCATCTAAAATAGTTGGCTCAAACGGCTCACTATTCCATTCATTTAATGGCTCTGGCGGTTGTACATCATAATGGTTATAAAACAGTAACGTTTTTGTTGAATCACCTTTGCTACCAGCCGGGAAGAATCCATACACAACAGGATTACCTCCTAACTCGTCAAGTACCTTTGCTTCACCCCCGGCTTGTTCAAATAACTCAACGACAAATTGAACCGTTTCAGGAATTGCTTTATTTTGAGCAGAGATTGTCGGTAACCTTAAATAATTTTTTAATGTTTCAATCGATTCTGATACCACATCTTTAGTAAGACCTCTTAAGGATTCAACTAATTGTTCACTCATTACACTCACTCCTTCATTAAGATATGTTATATAATTCGGTATACGAAAGAAATATTCCTTTCTTACTTATATCATTTTTCAGATAATTTAGAAATATTTTTTTAAACAAAATGATAAAATAAGCTGAATGTGATAAAATTTCAATAATCTACTAATATGGAGGTACATATATGGAAGTCTTTGATTTTTTTCTCCCAACAAAAATAAAGTTAGGGACAGGATTATTTTCAAAAGCTGGTCAATTTGTAAAGGAAACAGTTACTGGAAATAAAATCTTACTTGTAACTGATCCAGGAATTGAGCAACTCGGAATCGTGGATACCCTCCTATCATCACTTGAAAATGAGGACTTTCAAACCAAAGTATTTAATGGAGTTAGACCTAATCCTAAAGATACCGACTGCATGAACGGTGCTGAAGTGGCAAGACAATTTGAAGCGGATGTAATTCTAGCAATTGGTGGTGGCTCTGTTATTGATTCAGCAAAGGCAATTGCTATTTTGCAGGTTTTAGGGGGAAAACCACAAGACTATGCTGGTCGAAACAAGGTACCAACAGGTGTTACACCACTTGTTGTGATCCCAACTACAGCTGGTACTGGAGCCGAGGTGACTCGTTCTTCTGTTATAACCGATACTACTCAAAAAACGAAGTTCACGATTAAAGATGTACATATAGCACCGGTACTTGCTATTGTGGATCCTGAATTAACTTACAAGCTTCCCAAATCGTTGACTGCATCAACAGGAATGGATGCTCTTGTCCATGCAATTGAGGCATTTACATGTAAGCTTTCTAATCCAATTGCAGATGGTCTTGCTCTACAAGCTATGAAACATATCTATCCTCATCTAAGAACGGCCGTTCACGAAGGTACAAACAAAGAAGCAAGATATCAAGTTATGATAGGTTCTACCATTGCAGGTATGGCTTTTTCTCATGCAGATGTAGCATCGGTACATTGTATGGCTGAAGCGATTGGAGGGTTATATGATACTCCTCATGGAGTTGCAAATTCCATGTTTCTACCCTATATTGTTGAATTTAATGCAGAGGCTGACATTACCAAACATGCTATGATTGCGAGAACGATTGGTATTTCTTCAGAGAAGGATACGGACGAGGAAGCAACAGCGAAATTAGTAATTGAAATGAAGCAATTAGCACAGGACCTTTCAATCCCGACTTTCAGTAGTTTACCTGAGGTGAAAGAGGAAGATTTTGAGTATTTAGCACAGTCTTCATTCCTAAATGGCTCTACTCCAAGTAATGCAAGAGAGATTACAACAGAAGATTATTTGGAGCTATTTAAAAAAGCCTATAAAAATGAGTAAAAGCGGGATTCCCCGCTTTTTTTGTTATCCTTGAACCGGAACTGACTCTTCGCTAAAAAATTGCTTTCGTGACGGTAAATGCACGATATAGGCTAAAAGAAGACCACTACTTAATACAAGTATAGAAGAAATAATAATACTGTATCTCAACGGAATCAATTCCCCAGTAAACCCTATTAATAAAATAAAGATGATCTGAAACACACTAACAATCACACCATAAACACTAGAGATTCGCCCCATCATTTCAACAGGGACATTATTTTGGTAGAAAGTCGTAAAACCAGTGTTTGAAAAGGCATTAAAGAACCCAAGAATGATAAATCCGAATGCAACTGATAAAAACGAAAAGGACAAGGCATAAATGACATAACCTAAGGCCACAAGCAAGAAACCAGAACTGATTAATAGTTGAATAGACATTCGTTTTGCTAGAATAGAAACCGCAAATGCGCCTAAGATAGAACCAACCCCAGTAATACTAATGAGTAAACCAAACTGTGTTTCTGATAAACCCAGAACCTTTTGTGTAAAAACAACCTCTTGTGCATCCATTCCAAGCGTGACTAACATGAAAAATTGAGCAAGGAAATATACAAAAATGACATATGTATGTTGGCGACTAAACTGAATGACGTAACCCCAGTCATTGAAGAGATCTTTTATCGTAATATTCTTTCGAGAATGTGCTTCTTTATCTATATTCGGAAGAAACAAAAGTACAACCGCTGAGATCATAAACGAAAGTGCATTCAACCATATAGCAATCTCAATGGAAGTTGTTATGATTAACACCCCTGCGATTGCCGGGCCAATCAAAAATGCACCGGAAGTGAAAATACTTCTAAATGAATTAAACTGTTTACGATGTTCCTTTGGAATAACACTAGTAATATAGGTCATAGAGGTTGGCTCAAAAAAAGATTTTGCGATTGATAGGAAAAACAAACACATATACAATAACCACAAGGATGAAATAAAAGGTAAAAATATAATAATAGCTGCTCTAATTAAGTCTGTAACAATCATTAAAGAACGTTTGTTCATTCGATCTATGAAACTACCAGACCAGAACTTTGTAAGAATACCTGCTAGCGGGCTCATAATCCATAAGCCGGCAACTGCAGCCGGGGAACCTGTTAAACGTAAAACTAGAATATTTATAGCTACCAAATAAATAAAATCTCCTAGTGTTGAAATGCCTACTCCAGCTAGAAGAAGATTACTTGTTTTCTTTGTATGTAAGGTACCTTTTTCAATCATATACATATACACATCCTTAAAAAGCGAGGATGTCATACATCCTCGCCATTTTCGTTAAAGATATTTTTGAAGGAAACTAACCATTAAACTATAAACTTTCAATGCATTCTCTGTTTTAGAGAAGCCATGACCTTCATCTTCTAGTACTAAATACTCAACATCTTGCCCTCGTTCTTTCATCGCTTCAACAATTACATCTGATTCCACCTTTACTACTCTCGGGTCATTAGATCCCTGGATTACAAGCATTGGCTTCGTCATTTGATCAATGTAAGTCATCGGTGAATCTTCAATCAACTTTTCGCGATCTTCTACAGGATCTCCAATTAACTCACGATCTGCTGCCTTCCAATGCTCAGGGGCTGTTTCAATTGTTGTAAATAAATTACTAGGTCCAAAAATATCTACGAACGCTTTGAAGAGATCAGCATGTCGACCATGAAGAAGTAATGTCATATACCCTCCATAGCTGCCACCAATGCAGAACCATTGATCAGCACTTGACTTACCTTGTTGATTCAACCATTCCATACCCGCGACGATATCAAGACGAGGTCCACCACCCCAGTCCTTATTTACGAGTTTTACAAAGGTTTCACCGTACCCAGTGCTGCCCCGGAAATTAGGTGAGAAGACTCGGAAACCTTGTGTAGTAAGGTATTGGAACAATGGACTAAATGTTTTTCGAACTGCCCATTGCGGCCCTCCATGTGGCCATAAAATTGTGTGACCATTGTCAATCTCTTTTGGTGGAGCAAAGTATAGTGACTCAATTTCCATTCCGTCAAAGCTTGGATATGTTAATACTTCTGGTTCTGCAAGTTCCTCTTGCCTAACCCCAATAATTTGATGCTCAGTAAGCTGTTCCCATTGAGTAAGATCATAACTGCGGAATAGATTGGCTGGTTTGGTTGTTGAGCGGCCTAATGCAAATATAGTCCCTTTCTTCCCAATAACAAGTTTATCAACCATATCAAATGGTTTTGCTACTACCTGTTGAGTTGAATTCGATAAATCATATGAATACAAATGATCCTCAACACCACGCTGTGCAACAAAGTAAACCTTATTCTTCGTACGATCTAGGGTAAGCTTAGATAATTCATGGCCTTCTAATTCAAAAAGCTTTTTAAAAGTACGAGTACTAATCTCAAAGCTTGCTATATAAGAAAATTCACTTCCGTAGTTTGTCAGTACTAACAAAGTATCTTCATCTATGTATTCTACCTCTCTCACACGATGAGGAGTTTCTTGAGAAGGCGTAATCGCAATAGACTCGTTATTAGAAAATACAAAGCCAAACGAACTTGTATTTCCGACTTCCTTTGAATAAGCAAACGAAGATTCATTGGGGCTTACTGCATATAAATAACTTGGTCCACCCTCTCCTTGGATAAGGATTTCATTTTCGCCATTTTCTAAATTTAGTCGGCGAATGGATAAGAAATTCGGATTATCAACACTTGTTACGTAATAAAGAGTGTTTCCGTCTTTAGAGAGATCACCATAATAAAACTTTTCACCATCTGCGTGTAAAAGTGGTGCTGCCTCCCCACCAGAAGGTTGTAATGCGTAAATGTGATAGTTTTCATCACCATCATGATCATAACCCGTTAAAAGAAGATTCTTTTTTGAGTTATATTTTACAAAAGAATTCATTTGATTAGCCGTTGTTAGCTGATAAGGATACCGTTTTTCTAGATTCATTGCCCATACATTATAGTACCCATTTAAATTAGTAGAATAGATTAACTCTTCTTCTGAGCTATGTACATCGAAATCAACTATATTAATTGTTCGAAAAAAGCTTTCAATACCTGTTTTGGGAAATGTAATCATAAGTTGGTCTCCTTTTTATTCTATTTCTCTTACTATTTTACCAATTACAACCTCTGATTTGAAGGAATATATGTTGCTATTTAAAGTTATCTTTGAAAATGGATCAGACTGTTTAAGTCTGATCCTCAAGTGATCTATTGTAGAAAGATGCCACCATAAACTAGTGCTCCTACTATTACATAGGCAGGATGCACTTTCCACTTTTCCAATAAGAGAAAACCTACCACAATTAAAATAATTGTTTGCATCAGACCAGCATCTACGTATGATGTAGAGAAAAAGCTATAAGTCATCACACCTAGCAAAACAGCAATGGTAGGACGTACATAGTTTGTCATTCTTTTTACCTTAGGTGAATCTTTAAACTTGTAGAGAATACTAAGTAATATAATCATTAAAATTAGAGAAGGTGCAACAGTAGCGAATACCCCTACAATTGCTCCAGGAATTCCACCTTGTTGATAACCAATATAACCAGCCATCTTCGTAGCAATGGGGCCAGGCAGCGCATTTCCTAAAGCGAGTACTTCACTAAATTCAGACACCGTCATCCATTCATAACGATCAACTACTTCATTTTCAACAAGTGGAATGGATGCAGGTCCTCCACCATAGCCAACTATTCCTGGGATAAAGAAAGCTAAAAATATATGCCATAGGATCATAAACCAACACCTCTTTCAACCGGCTGCTGAACATCAGGAGCCTTATCCTTCTTCAATAATGCATAAGCTAATAAACTACCAATTAATAGTGCTGGGTGTACATTTAATAATTCTATTAATACAATACTTGCAACTACGATAATCAAGGCATACATCCAACCGAGGGTATCCTTTGATTTCTTAAAGAAATCCCAAGTTAAACTAGCTAACATTACACCAACAATCGGGACAACCGCCTTAGACATCCCACTTACCCAAGGAAGATCCTTATAGGTTGCTAGGAATGTTAATAAGATAATCATTAAAACTATTGTTGGAACAATGGTTGCTAGAACGGCGTTAATCATACCGAGTACTCCAGCAACACGATACCCAATATAACCAGCCATCTTCGTAGCTATAGGTCCAGGCAACGTATTCCCTAAAGCCAATACATCTGCGAATTCATCATCATTCATCCATTTATATTTATCAACTACCTCTTTATGAACAAGTGGAATGGATGCAGGTCCTCCACCATAGCCGAGCATTCCGACTCGAAAAAATGCTAAAAACAGCTGAATATGTTTCAAATTTATCAGTCCCTTTTCTAATTATTCACTGATACATTCTTACACCTTTTAAAAACCAACTTAGTAGTTTAAAAGGTTGTATGTATGTATTTTGAATCACATAATATTAATCTTAACAAAAAAACACATAATTTCATATGGAAAGTTTATTTATCGTTTTAACTAACAAACGAAAGATATGATACAATTTATACGTACAAACGAAACTCATTCCTATGGATATTGATATAAAGAAACGTCTACTATAACCTCAAAAGTGGTGAATAATGATGAAGTTAGATGAAATTGACCGTAGAATTCTCCAATTACTTACCGAGAATGCAAGAATGTCATATGTGGATATTGGTAAGGAGTTAAATCTGTCTAGAGTATCGATTAGAGAGAGAGTCAATCAGCTAATTGAAGGTGGAGTTATTGAAAAGTTCTCAGCTGTCATTAACTCTGAGAAAATGGGAAAAAGTGTTTCTGCTTTTTTCGAAGTTGATTGCGAACCTAGTTTTTTAGTTGAGGTTGCACAGACGCTTGTAGATAACCCAGCGGTGGCAAGCTGCTACCAAATGACTGGTCCTAGTACCCTTCATATGCATGTGTTAGTGGAGGATTTCTCTAGACTTGAACACTTTATTAATAAAGAATTGTATAGCCTACAAGGGATCACAAGGGTAGAAAGTCATATTCTTTTAAGGCGTTTTAAAAGTCGAACAGGTTTAAAATTATAACAAATTCTCTACTTAGGGAAAAAAATAAACAGGACTAACGTATAATTAGTCCTGTTTATTTTTTTCCACTATCGCGTGTCTAACTCCCTAAATTAAGAGCAGAAAGTTTCTCTCTAACTTGCTCTTCTGTTAAAGCATGTTCTGCTACATATCGATTTCTTGGATGTACTTGACATTCATGTGTACATCCTCGTAAATATTTATGTTCACTCTCTTCCGAGCAAATTATTTTTTTGTTACATTCAGGATTTCCGCAGTTAACATAGCGTTCACAAGGCTCTCCTGTAAAGTGATCTCTTCCAACAATTATATGTTCAGTTTGATTAATTGGGACACTGATCCGCTCATCAAACACATAGCATTGTCCATCCCATAGCTTGCCTTGAACTTCAGAATCTTTTCCATAAGTTACAATTCCGCCATGTAACTGTGCTACATCCTCAAATCCCTCTTTTAATAACCAACCTGAAAACTTTTCGCACCTTATGCCTCCAGTACAATAAGTAACAATTTTCTTACCTTCAAGCATCTCTCTATTTTGATCAATCCAATCGGGAAGGTCACGAAAGTTTCTTATCTCTGGTTTTACTGCACCCCTAAAATGTCCTAAATCGTATTCATAATCATTTCTTGCATCTAATACGAGAGTATCAGGGTCTTGTATTGCCTCATAAAATTGTGTTGGGTTTAAATACTTACCAGTCTTTTTAGTTGGATCTATATCATCATTTAAGCGAAGTGTAACGAGCTCGTCACGTGCCCTAACATGCATCTTTTTAAAAGCATGCGAATCCGCTAGATCCACCTTAAACACTATATCTGTAAAGCGCGGGTCTTCTTTCATTGCCTTCATGTATAGATCAGTTTGTTCAATCGTTCCTGATACTGTACCGTTTATACCTTCACTTGCTACTAGAATTCTTCCTTTAAGGCCTAGCTCATTACAGAAGCTTAAGTGTTCATCAGCAAATTCCTCAGGATTTTCAATTGGGACGTACATATAATAAAGCAATACTCTATAATTATTGACCATTTTTACCACCTTTTATGATTACATATAATCTTGTTTAATTAATCTATTATAACCTTATGTGTTCGTATTTATAGGAATATTAGACAGTAAAAGTTGTTGCTATAAATAGCTAGTCTTTGGAACCAAATACTTAATAATGATAAAAGAATATAGACAGGCTAATAATTATTCTGAGATTTCATCAAGTGTTTTCTCAAAACTTGGTGCAAAGTGGCTAAGAAAATACTCTACTTCAGGCATGTCTAATTCTGATATTTTTTCTTCTATTTGAGTTTTAGCTACTGTGAATTCTCGGTTTCCTGCCGTTAGTTCAGTCAAACACTTGAGGTATGCATCTAATAAGTCTGCTGCTTTAATAAACCTTGATAATTCTACCTCTTGTTTTTCGTCAATTACGCTTTTGTATACATGCTTTAATGCTTCCGGGGCTTGATTTACCAATCTTTCAGCAGCTAATTTTTCAATATCTCTAAAATTCTTTAGGATATCTCGGTTGTGGTGCTTAACTGGAGTCGGTATATCACCAGTAAATACTTCGGTAACATCGTGAAATAGAGATAAAGTAACTGCTCTTTCTGTATTAATATTTTTATGAAAAACCTCATTTGCGATCGAGCATAGAGAATGAGTTATAAGAGAAACATTAAAGGAATGTTCAGCAACGTTTTCTTTCATAATATTTCTCATCAGACTCCATCTGTCAATGTACCTTAATCGATATAAATTTGCTAATAAATGACTTTCCATATTACACTTCCTTTAAAAAGAAACACTTGATAAAGTGTATAACAACTACTTAAAAAAAGGCAAGCAACTACTTCTATAGCTCGAATTAGAAATTTGCGCGAAGATACTCCATTGCTATACCTTTTTGGTTTTTAAGTAATAATGCCCAAAGGTCAATGCGGAAGTCAGCAAAAGAACAGTTAAGCCACCATAAATATTAAAATAAGTTACTTTTGCAGTGAATCCGTTTTGCAAAGTTAAAGCTATACCTGTAAGTGTAACACCAAATGCCCCGCCAAAAAATTGAATGAGCTGAATCATCCCCATTCCAGCTCCAATTTCTTCATAGGATAAAATTCGTGTAACCTCGTTTGAAATGCTCGATGTAAGTGCAGAAAACCCTATACTTGTAAACATGTAGATGAAAAGTATTGAATATGGTGAAGCAGCTGTTAACCATGCGAACAAGATGGTTGAAATCAATAAGCATACTTGCCCGAAGAAGATGACTGGCGCATTACCAAAGTGATCAATAAAACGGCCTATAAACTGAGCAGCGATTGCTGAAAGGATTGCTCCTGGAAAAATGATTAGACCTACCTCAGCGGGATTTCGACTAAAAATCTCTGTTAATATAATCGGCATTAAGAACAAAATTGCAAAATGAGTAACAAAAGCGATAAATCCAATAAATAATAGCTTACTAAATTGCCTGTTTTTAAATAATGAAGGTTGAACAAATGGCACTTCTACAGTGTTTATACGCCACCACATAAGAACTAGAATAGAGATACACCCAAATAAAATAGGAAGTGAAAATGTAGTTAAAAAAAGCAATAAGGCTGTTACACCTAAACCAGTAAGTAGTCCTCCAAGTGTATCAAATTTAACAGGTTTTACTGGTTCATTGGGCAAAAGTTTAAGAAATATGGGTATTAACAGAATAACAATTCCTGTGACCGCAAATAAATAATTCCAGCCTAGATATTGAGTAATTGCTCCTCCAAGTACTGGGCCTAAGCCAAATCCAAGTGAAGCGGCTGAGGCAATATAAGCCATTGCTTTTCCTCTTCTTGAAACTGGTATATATCTACCTGCTAACACCATAGCTAACCCTGGTACAGCTCCTGCTCCAGCGGCTTGTAAAACACGTGCTAACAAAAGTATAAAAAAATGTTGCGAGAAAAAACCGATTATTGAAGCAGCTCCTAAAACAGATAAACCAATGATTAATAATTTGGAGATTGGAATAAAGTCTGATAATCGACTATATGTCAGTGTGGAGATAGCAAAAACAATGGAATAACCCGATACAATCCATGAGGCCGTTGATGAAGTTAAGGTAAGGTCTGCTAGTACGGATGGTAGGGCAACATTAAACATGGTCGTATTCATTACAACCAACCAGACTGTAAAACTCCATAACAGAATAACCTTGTTTTCTTGTAACACTTCGGATTGATCATGACCCGGAGCGGAAATGGATATCGATGACATTTAAAACCCACCTATTAAGATAAAATAATTTCTACCTATAATCATAAAGAGTTTTATTAAAATAAGAAAGGAAATTGTTTCGTTAATCGAAGTTTCATATTTTGTGTTTACTCTTCTAACAATTTAATAAAAGGCTCCCTTTAAAAACGGGATCTACGTCTCAGAACACTCGCTTTCGCTTTCCCATCGTCAGCATAGCGAGAAAATAAGAAAAAGGATGAACAAATGCTCATCCCTTTCATTGTTTATGAATGTTCAGCAGGAATCACTGAAAATTGATTTTTTAAGTAACGAGCCGCTTCCCGGATTGCTTTTTCCCCATCCTCAATCACCTTAGTCATACACATAAAGCCATGGATCATACCAGGATAACAAATATATGTGGTCTCCACTCCTGCATTTTCTAGCTTGTTCGCATAGTTTTCCCCACCGTCACATAATGGGTCATATTCTGCAGTTAGAATATATGCTGGTGGAAGCAATGCAACCTCTTCGTCAGGAATTAGCATGGGTGCCGCCAACGGACTTTGTGTTTCACTTGGCTGGTTAAAGTACTGTTGTCTAAACCACTGCATTGTTGATTTTGTTAGGTAATAGCCCTCACTATATTTTTCATAGGAATCTGTTGGCTCAAAGCCTGTTGAAGGGTAAAATAACAATTGTTGCCCAACAGCAAAATCTTTTCTTTGATTTGCTAAATAACAGACAACTGTTGCAAAGTTTCCTCCTGCACTATCTCCACCAACAGCAATACGGCTTGAATCTATTCCTAGCTCCTGAGCATGATCAAAGACATATTTCGTAGCTAAGTATGCATCTTCTACACCTACAGGAAACCTATGTTCTGGTGCCAAACTATAATCAACAGAAATAACTTTACACTGAGCTTCGTTTGCAAACATACGACAAAGAGGATCATGGGTATCAATGTTTCCAATTACCCATCCACCACCATGAAAATATACAAAAGCAGGTAAATCGGCTTGTTCATTTGGTGTATATATTCTTATAGCAATTTCTTCTTGATAACCCTGTATTTTTATATCCTCAACACTTAATATGTCCTCAATCTTGTTTAATAGCTTCGTTGATTCTACGAAAGCTGCTCTACCTACTTGTAAATCCTGTTCCTCTATCGGTGGAAGATTTCTGGCCTTAAACATTTCTAACAAAGCAACAGCTTGTGGGTGTAAGCTCATTATTCTTTCCTCCTAGACTCAACACCTATTATGAATAGGTTGAGAATTTGATTGATCCCTTTATTACTACCTTGTCATCCTGGTTTACAGCAGCGACATCAAAATTTAATTGTTCATCAGACATTTCTTTAAGTGTTGCTTTTAATGTAATTACATCATTAAGGAACACCATACTTCTGAACCTAATTTGATAATCTTGAATAAATCCTTCTTCATAATAAGGAGTAAATAGCTTCGCTAAGTTACCCATTGTCCACATTCCATGAGCAATAATTCCAGGCAATCCCGCTTTCTCCGCTTCCTCATCAATGGTATGAATAGGATTATAATCACCGGATGCTCCCGCGTATTTAATTAAGTCTAATCTAGATACAGGAGTTAATTGAATGTTCTCAAGTGACTCTCCGACTTGTAACTCTCTTAAACTAGTCATACGCTCATCGCCTTTCTTACAGCTTCATTAATAATCACAACCTGGTCGGCTGTAAAGACAAGCTCTCCCGCTAAGGTTTCACCATATACCTTTATGACCAAGAAGCCCATATCCCCAAAACTACCTTTTCTCTCATAGTATTTACTTACTTCTTGATAGCATAGAAGTTCTTCCCCAACTAATAACGGTCTTTCATAATGAAAAACTTGTTCTCCGTGTATTAATCCTTTTGAAGGTAACTTCAAGTCATTAATCACACCGTAATCAAATACTCTCGGAAAAGTCGGAGGAGCTATATTTGCTTTATATCTTGAATGTTTTCCAGTTTCTTCATCAATAAAAATAGGATGAGGATCACCAATCGACTCGGCAAACTTTTTTACTGCTCCTCTTTCTACAACATTTTTAACTTTATTAGAACGCTTCCCAATCGAATCATGATACATAAACTTCACCTCAAAATTAATTTTTAGGTCCGCCTGCTACATAAATCACTTGCCCATTAACAAATGATGATTTTTCATCAGCAAAGAATGCTACAGCGTTGGCGATATCGCTAGGCTTTCCACTACGAGCTACTGGAATTTTCGCTACACTTGCATTAATTAAGTCGTCAAAAGAGATTCCAATTCTTGCGGCAGTTTCTCTTGTCATGTCAGTCTCGATAAATCCAGGTGCAACAGAATTAGCGGTTATACCAAATTTACCAAGTTCAATGGCAAGTGTTTTAGTTAACCCTTGTAAGCCTGCCTTGGCTGTTGCATAATTTGCCTGACCACGGTTACCAAGAGCAGAGGTAGAAGAGATATTAACAATCCTTCCATACTTTTGTTCAACCATATACTTTTGAACAGCACGTACCGAGTTAAACGAGCCTTTCAAATGAACATCCATTACGGTATCCCAATCTTGATCTGTCATTTTGAATAATAGATTATCACGAATAACTCCAGCATTATTAACTAGGATATCTATTGATCCAAAAGTATTATAAACCTCTTCCATCGCTTGCTCTACTTCAGCACCGTTTACTACATTCGCTACTTTTGTATAAAAGTCATACCCTTTTTCCGTTAATGCTGCACTTACTTCTTGTAGTGCTTCTTCGTTAACATCGATAATCGCTACTTTTGCACCTTCTTCTGCAAACTGCTCAACGATTGCTCGACCAATACCTCTACTTCCCCCTGTGACAAACGCAACTCTTCCTTGAAATCTTCCTGTCATTTCCATTCCTCCCCCTACTAACTTAATTATTCTATAAATTATATAAATTGTCCTACCTTCACATGTCCTTTTAATAGATTTCTAGCAATAATTAAGCGTTGAATCTCATCCGTACCATCATAAATTCTCCAAAGTCTCGCTTCACGGTACCAGCGCTCAATTGGAAGTTCTCTCGTATAACCCATACCTCCATGGATTTGCAGCACACGATCAACTACGTTATTCCCCATATTTGCTCCATATAATTTAGCAATTGACGCTACGTGTCGGTTATCTTCTCCTTCATCAAGAGTAAATGCAGCATTTAAGACCAGCCATCTCGCTGCTTCTATTTCTACTGCTGAGTCTGCAATTTGCCATTGAATGGCCTGACGTTCTGAAATTGGCTTTCCAAAGGTTTCCCTTTCCTTCGCATAATCAATAGCCATCTGTAGGAGCCTTTCCGCAGATCCAACAGCTCTAGCTCCTACAATCCACCTAGCAAATCCAATCCACTCTAAACCTAGATTATATCCGCCGTTTACTTCTCCCAAGATATTTTCTTCTGGAACACGGACATTATCAAATACAAGCCCAGCAGGTCCCCATTCACCCATTGTATGAATGTACTCAGATTTCCATCCCATATCTCTGTCAACGATGAAGCAAGTAACCCCATCTCGCCCTGTGGCTTGGTGTTTTTCCTTATCAGTAATGGCAATAACCATTACAAAGTCCGCATCATTCCCACCAGTGATGAAGGTCTTTTCACCATTCAGTACCCATTCATTTCCATCCTTTACAGCAGTCATTTTTATGTTTCTAGTGTCTGAACCAGCACCTGGCTCAGTCATTGCAAAGCATGACTTCTTGTCACCGTTAATAGTTGGTAATAGATATTTTTGTTTTTGCTCATCATTTCCATAGTAAAGGATATTATCTGCCGATCCTCCAAATGTAAAAGGAACAAACGTTTTAGAAACCTCCATTAGCACGATAGCCATCATCATTTGACCAAGGTTTGCTCCACCATATTCTTCAGGTGTATTAATTCCCCAAAAACCAGCTTCCTTTGCTTTTAGCTGTAGTTCCTTCATTTTTCCTGGAGGAAGACTTGGCTTTCCTTCTCTTTCATTTCTAAGTACATCATTTTCAAGAGGAATTAATTCTTTTTCAACAAACTTTCGAATTGTTTTTTGAACCATTCTTTGTTCTTCTGTTAGACGTAAATGCATTAAATACCACTCCATTCTCTATTTTTCTTTCATAACTTCATTGTCTATTAAACTAGCTCTAATAGAACCGCCATTCCTTGCCCGCCACCTACACAAAGAGTAGCGATTCCTAATTGTTCTTCTCTTCTTCTCATTTCATAAAGGAGAGTTGTCATAATTCTACAACCAGTAGCTCCAAGTGGGTGCCCCAGTGCAATTGCACCGCCATTTACATTTACTTTATCTGGATCTAATTTAGCCTCTCTGATAACAGCAAGGGCTTGTGAAGCAAATGCCTCATTCAGCTCTATCAATCCAATATCAGATAAACTTTTATTAGTACGATTCAACAACAGATTAATTGCTGGAACAGGACCAATACCCATTACATTAGGAGAGACCCCAGCTGTTGACCAGTCTACAATTTTAGCAAGCGGAGTAAGGCCCAACTCCTTAGCTTTAGTAGCTGTCATAATCACCATCGCCGCTGCCCCATCATTACGACCACAAGCATTTCCAGCCGTTACTGTACCATCTTCTCTAAATGCAGGCTTTAATTTTGCTAAAGCTTCCAATGTCGTATCAGGCCTCGGATGCTCATCTTGAGCAAAAAGTAATTCCTTTTTTCTATCTTTAACTTTAACTGCTATCGTTTCATCGTTATAAACACCAGTTTCTAATGCACGCGCTGCTTTTTGTTGGCTGTTAAAAGCAAATAGATCTTGATCTGTTCTTGAGATCTTATACTTCTCAGCAACATTTTCAGCTGTCATTCCCATACCAAGCTTTGTTCCGTATGTTTCCATCGGCTGTTGGCCATTTTCAAGATTAGAGTCCACTAGAATAGGAGTTCCTTCACCAAACCTAGAATTTCGTAAGTATATAGGCGACTTACTCAATGATTCAGTCCCCCCAGCTACAATGATATCCGCTTGACCAAAGACTATTTGTTGTATGCCCGATGTAACTGCTTGCATTCCTGAAGCACAAAGTCGGTTTACAGTAAATGCTGGAGCAGATTCTGGAATACCCGCTCGAAGCGCAGCAACTCTGGCAACATTTGAGGATTCAGTGGATTGACGAACTTCACCTAGGATTACTTCATCAACTTGTTCAGGAGATACACCAGCTCTTTCAATGGCTTCTTTAATGACAATCGAACCAAGTTCACCTGAGCTTATATTCCTTATTGTTCCGCCAAAGCGTCCAATTGGTGTGCGAACAGCACTAACAATTACGATTTCCTCCTTCATGCATTACCTCCCTATAACACCTGTCTATTTAGAATTAGCTATACTCTTTTCTTAATTGAGCGGCTATAATGTTTTTTTGAATCTCAGAGGTCCCCTCATAAATTCTTGTAATCCTTGCATCTCGGTAATATCGTTCAACAGGAAAGTCTTTAATATAGCCAAGGCCTCCGTGAATTTGTACGGCCTTATCTGCTACTCGGTTGTAAACCTCAGATCCATAAAGTTTTAGCATGGCTGCTTCTTTAATTACCTTCTCTCCACGTTCTACCATCCAAGCAACACGATAAGTAAACGATCTGAGCACCTCGATTTCTAAGGCTATATCAGCAAGCATGTGCGCAACGGCTTGATGTTCAATAATTGGCACATGAAACTGCTCTCTTTCTTCTACATGTGCCATACACATATCAAGAAGCTTTTGGGATGAACCAAGGTTTCTTGCTGCCAGACCTGCCCTTCCGTTTGCTAATATCTTTAGAGCATTTACATAACCTTGACCGATTTCACCAAGTACATTTTCTTCTGGGACTTCGCAATCCTCAAAAACAAGCTCTGCTGAATGTGATCCTCTCAATCCCATTTTTCGTTCAACTGCACCCACTTTAAATCCTGGCATTCCTCTTTCAACAATAAAAGATGTAATCCCCTTTGCACCCTTACTTGAATCAGTAACAGCCATAACAGTAAAGATGTCAGCAACTGTCGCATTGGTAATATAATGCTTGGTACCATTTAGGATATATTTGTCGCCTTTTTTTACCGCTGTTGTTTTAAGATTGGTAGCATGTGACCCGGCTTGAGGCTCAGTTAATGCAAACGCACCTATTAAATTTCCACGTGCCATCTCTGGTAAGTATTTTTGTTTTTGGTGCTCATTTCCCATCTCTACAATTCCGACTGAACCAATTCCCGTATGAGCGCCAATTAATGTCGTATACCCATTATGTGTTTTACCGATTTCTTCATATAGAGCACATTTTCCAACCATTCCAATACCCAGTCCACCGTACTCTTCAGGAATACTTAAGCTAAATAAACCCATTTCCTTAGACTTTTCTATAATCTCTTGTGGAATATGATCCTCATCTTCTATTTGCATAGCATACGGCTCTATTTCGTTTTTGATAAAATCTCTAATATTATTTTTAAGAGATACAATCTCTGCATCTAATTGAAAATCCATTGAATCACTCCTTCCTTGCTAAAGCTAATATTAAAGGCTACTACTTTCTTTCTAGTGCAAGTGCAATGCCCTGACCTCCACCAATACACGCAGTGACTAATCCTTTCGAAACATTACGTCGTTTCATTTCATAAGCCAACTTAGTAACGAGCATACCACCAGTTGCAGCAATAGGATGTCCGTGTGCGATTGCTCCACCATTTACATTAACCTTCTCCATATCAAGGTTTAACTCACGATCACAAGCTAGAACCTGTGCTGCGAACGCTTCATTAATTTCAATTAGATCATAATCACTAATTTCACTACCTGTTTGTGCTAAAAGCTTCTGTACAGCAGGTACAGGACCAATTCCCATGATGTTAGGATCAACACCTGCAATCGCCCAGTCTGTAATATAGGCTAAAGGCTCTAATCCTCTTTTTTGTGCTTCTTCTTCTGACATAATTACTAACGCAGATGCCCCGTCATTGACTCCAGAAGAATTCCCAGCTGTTACACTTCCCCCTTGTTTGAAGGCTGGCGGAAGCTTTGCGAGATCTGATGAAGTAATTGATGGACGAGGATGTTCATCTGTTGTGAAAAGAAATTCCCCTTTTCTCGTCTTTAATGGAATGGGAACAATTTGTTCCTCAAATAAATTATTTTCCATCGCTGCCGCCATTCTTTGTTGACTTCTTAATGAGAACTCATCCTGCTCTTCCCTTGAAATTGAGTACTTTTCAACTAGATTTTCCGCAGTAATTCCCATCGGAGGATCACCTATAAAATCCGGAGAAAGCTGACGGGAAACAAACTTAGGTGGCATTCTATCAAATGCACGTTCCTGTGGAGCTAATAAATAAGGAGTCCGTGACATACTTTCAGTTCCACCAGCGATAATGACATGTGCTTTTCCAGCTTCAATGGCTTCTGCAGCTAAAGCTACACTATTAATCCCAGATCCACACTGTCTATCAATCGTCAAACCTGGCACTGAAAAAGGAAGCTCAGCTTGAAGTGATGTAAGTCTCGCGATGTTACCTCCACCAGATAAGCAGTTTCCTAATATAACATCATCAACATCTTCCCCGTTAACATTTACACGCTTTAATGCCTCTTTTAAAACAATCGCTCCATATATTGAAGGGTCTAAACCAGCAAGTGCCCCTCCTTTCTTTGCAATTGGTGTTCTAACTGCAGATACAATTACGGCTTTTGTCATTTTGACCATCCTCTCGATTTATCGTTGCACAAGGAAATGAAACCCTTTTCATTTTTATACTCATCTATATTAAAGCAAGAACTATGCCAACCAAACACATGAGGAAATCAAGCATTTGAAAATCTTTTAATTCAACAATGAATCGTATAAATAGCAATCTATTATAGAGATTGATTCACTTTTGAATCATTAATTCAAAGTTGAATCAATTTATTTCCTGACTTTTGGGATGGAGAATTTTAAATGTACCTGTACCCTTAGCGATGACGTTACCTTTCTCATCTGCGATGATTCCTTCACCCGTTACAATCTTGTAACCAATGTGAAGCATATTAGCTTTTGCACTTAGGACTCCACTCGTGGCAGGTGATAGATACTGGATATTAAGATTAATCGTGGTCGATGGCAGGTTAACGATCGAAGTTATCGTAGCTCCAATAATATTGTCAATGAGGGTGGCAATCACCCCTCCATGGACGGTGTCAATACCATTAATATGCTTTTCATCAATTTCAAGCTGCAGAATTACATCACCCTTCTCAAATTGAACAGTCTTTATTTCTAGTAAATTCGAGAACTCACTTTGGCCGATATTCTTAGTATAATTGGTGGTCATTATAAACTCCTTTCTCCATAAAACGAGTTGTATTTTCCCAAAAACATAGATGGTCGCATAAATACCGACCATCTACAATTCTAGTAATATCAATTTTTGATTTTTATTGATCTAATGAAACGTCGACAATTTTCCCATTCTCAACAACACCCATTCGTAGCGGAGTTACTAATCCACCATTGTCTTCGATTTCATCGATTTCATAAATCTTCTTATCAGCCGGTACATTAGCTAGACCTTCCTCAATGCTAGCTCTAATTGCTTCTGCATCATCAACTGATCCAGCTGCTTTCATTGCCTCCACAAACAAGTATGTCGCTAAGTAGTGATATCCAGCTTCTGAACCTGGGTTTTTCCCGTGCTCAGCTTTGTAGTCATCAATAAATTTCTCATTGCCTGCATATCTTGAGTACACTAATGGAAGAACTCCTACAGACCCTTCAATTAATTCTGTTCCACCAAGCACAGCTTCAATTTCATCAAGCTTTGCTTGGTCCATGATAAGGAATCCACCTTTAAAACCTAATTCTCTTGCTTGCTTCATAACTAGTGCCGTTGGTTCAGAAGGACCACCAACAAATAGTACATCTGGCTTTTCCTTTAATGCGTTTGTAACAATTGTAAAGAAGTCAGTATCCTTACTAAAGTCAATTGACCCCTTATAAACAACTTCTCCTCCTAATTCTTTCCAACCCGGTTCTAATGCAGCAGTCCAGTCCTTACCATATTGAGTTGCAGTAGGGAGAAGGGCGATCTTCTTTCCGAACTTTTCCATTTGATACTTTGAGAACGGCTCAATGTAAGAGCTGTACTTAGGAGGAATTCGTACTGTTAAAGGATTCCCCACTTCTGTAATTTTCGGTTCACTTGAATAGGCTCCAATAATGAACTTATCTTGCATATTGAATACTTGTGTTGCAAAAATTCCACCACTATGAGGTACGAAAATAATAGGTGTCTTATTTTCCTGTACTAGTCTCTTAGCATTAGCGCCTGTTTCATTTGGTAAGTATTTATCATCTAGGGAAACGAGATTAAGATTATACTTCTTCCCTGCAACCTCGAAACCACCGTTTGCATTGATTTCCTCAACAGCCATTGTTACACCGCTTAGTGTATTATTCCCATAGAACGCTGCAGGTCCACTAAGTGGTCCACTGTAACCAATATTGACTACGCCAACTTCTTCTTCTTTTTCAGTTTCTGTTTCAGTACCAGAATCTGTTTCTGTTGGTTCTTCTTCAGCAGGCTGTGATGAAGGAGTGGTGCTACAAGCTCCAACGAAGACAAGAGCCAGTAGTAAAATCAAGAACAAAGATAATCTTTTAAACATAAACATTACTTTTCCCCCTTTAATCATTTAATAGTTTAAAAGCAAATATTATTGAAAATTCTTTTTAAATATTTGCTCACCTCCTTTAAATGGCATTAATTTCAAATAGATTTATGATTGAAACTTAAGCACCAATATAAGCCTTACGAATGTCATCATTCTCAAATAAGTCCTGACTTTTCCCTTCAAGGACGATTCTTCCCGTTTCTATTACATAGCCACGATCTGCTATTTTAAGAGCAGCATTTGCGTTTTGCTCTGCAAGAAGTACAGTCGTACCACTCTTGTTTATTTTTTTAATAACATCAAATACCTGCTCTACAATTAAAGGAGCTAGCCCGATTGAAGGCTCATCAAGAAGAATGAGTTTTGGGTGTGCCATCAAGGCTCTACCAATAGCTAGCATTTGTTGTTGACCGCCACTTAAAGAGCCAGCTGGGTCGTTTCTTTTTTCCTTTAAGATTGGAAATAATTCGTATACTTCCTGCAATGAACTTTTTTGCTTTTCTTTATCTCTACGATGTACATAACCACCTAGAATAAGATTTTCAGAAACTGACATCTGTGGAAATAATTTTCTCCCCTCAGCACACTGCACAATTCCTGCCTGAACCAATTTATCAGCTGACATTCCCCCAACATTTTTATCCATAAAATGGATGGTGCCGTCAGATGGTTTACTTAATCCACTAATCGTTCGGAAAATGGTACTTTTACCTGCACCATTTGCCCCTAAAAGTACAACCAGCTCACCTTGTTCTACTTCTAGGTTAATATTTCTAAGTGCTTGAAATGATCCATAATGAACAGAAACATTAGTTAGCTTCAGCAACGTCTCCACCTCCTAGATAAGCTTCAATTACCACTTTATTATTTTTAATTTCTTCTGGCGTACCCTCTGCAATCTTCTTCCCATAGTTTAAAACCATGATCTTATCTGCTAGATTCATAATCATTTGCATCTTATGTTCAATTAAGCAGACCGTAATTCCCTTGTTAACCATCTTCTTAATCAAGTCAGCAAGTCCGTCCGTTTCTTCAGGATTCACACCTGCTGCTGGCTCATCAAGAAAAACAATTGATGGATCTGTAGCTAGAGCTAATGCAAAAGCAGTTCGCTTTTTAGCTTCTTGTGAAATCCCAGCTACGGGATGGTGTGCTAATTCCGTTAAACCTACAAAATCAAGAACTTCAAACGCCTTTTCTCTACTTTCCTTCTCTTCTTTTTTTAATCGTGCTGTATTGAAAATGGCATCAAACAACCCTGATTTTGTTCTTAAGCGATGACCAATAATGACATTATCAAGCACCGTTGATTGTTCAAATAAATGGGTAGTTTGGAAGGTTCTAGCTATTCCCAATTTAGCAATTTCATATGACCTCAACTTTGTAATATCTGTGCCGTCGTATATAACCGAACCATTAGAGGGCTGATGAAAGCCACTTATTAGATTAAAGAAGGTTGATTTCCCGGCACCATTGGGTCCAATGATAGCCGTTACTTTTCCCTTTTCTATTTCAAAATCCACCTGATCTACTGCTGTTAACCCACCGAAATTTTTGGTCAAGCCCTTAACTTGAACTAGCATTATTTCTCCTCCTTTACGGCAACCGAATTCTGTTGAATTAGGATTTTAGCTTTTTTAGCTTTTCGATTGGCCAACCAGGTTTGAACTCCTCCAGCAATTCCACGTGGATAGAAAATAATCAATAGTACAAGGATCGGACCAAATATAAGCATTCTATAATCTTGTAAGAATTGTAAGTATTGTGATACCCAAATGATGATTAATGTTCCCACCAACGGTCCAGATATGGTTCCTATTCCACCAACTAGTAAATAGGTAAGCATGTCAAACGTGATATTGATATAAGAGATATCCGGGCCGATAAAGCGGACAAAAGATGCATATAATGCTCCTGCTAAGCCTGCAAAAAAGGTAGATAACACAAAGGAAAGCAATTTTTGTTTCATTGTCTCAATTCCAATGGTTTGAGCTAGTTCTTCACTGTTTCGAATTGCTATAAACGTTCTTCCAACTAATGAGTCAATAATTCTCTTAAACACGAAGATTGCAACTACTAAGAAGAAGAGCATTAAATAGTAAACTGATTTTGGTGAGTCGAATGTAATCGGACCAATAGGTGTTGGTGCCGGAATTCCAATTAATCCTCTCACCCCTTCTGTAACTGCTTCCCACTTGTAGATAATTAAATAAATGATATACCCTACACACAGTGTATAGATGGCAAAAAAGTGTTCTTTTGTTCTTAGCGCAATAAGTCCAATTAGGAAGCCAATCACGGTTGTAATAATGATCGCTAGAATAAACGATAGCCAAAAATTAAGACCAACTTTAACTGTCAATACTCCTAATGAGTAAGCTCCAATTGCAAAAAATCCTGCATGAGCCAATGAAAGCTGCCCCGTAAACCCACCAACCATATTTAATCCATAAACAGCTATGGTCCAAATAAAAATGGAGGAAAAGATGTGTAAATAATATTGATTTTCAGTAACTAGGGGAATAATAACGGCAACTAAAAACAGAATGATTGTCAAGTTTCTCTTGTTTAATAGGTTTGACATTACTGTACCCCCTTAATAAACAACCCTTTGGGTCTAATTGTCAGGATAATAACTAAAAGTAGGAATGCGATTAGATCTTTATAATCATTTGAGATAAATGTGGCGCTTAAGCTTTCTGAGAAGCCGATAATATAACCTCCAATTATCGCACCTGGAATACTTCCCATACCGCCAATTATGATGATGACAAAAGCTTTTAATATAACGAGATGCCCCATTCCTGGAAACACTAGATTAATAGGTGACGAAATAGAAGATGCAATCGCCGCTAATGCCCCTGAGATAAAGAAAGTAATCATCGCAACTTTATTAGCATTGATTCCAACAAGGAATGCACCTTCTCGATTTTGTGACATGGCAATAATCGCAGCACCTGTCATTGTCTTTTTTAAGAATAAGTATAGTAGTACCATGACTAAAACAGCTGTAAATACAATTAAAAGCCTTTGAATGGTAACTGTTAATCCAAGAAACTCTACTACTTGATCGTAAGGTGAAATCATTCTTCTGTATTCTGCTCCCCAAACTAGCTGAACTAATGCCTCTAAAAATAAAAGCATACCGATAGCTGCGATCTTGTCATGTATAGGTGGGGCATGTCGCAATGGATTGAATACTAATCTTTCCATCACTACGCCTAACAATCCAATCACAATAATAGAAAAGAATATGGCAATCCAATAATGAAAGCCGAAGCTTTCCATAAACATTAAAGTTACATACCCACCAACCATGTAAAGGGCACCGTGCGCAAAGTTTGGTATATGCAGAATTCCATATACTAAGGTAAGGCCTAATGCCACTAAACTGTAAACGCTTCCAATAGTGAGACCATTGAAGATTTGCTGTAATAAAATATCCATATCCTACCTCCTCTTACTACTTAGTCGAGTAAAGCTCTTTTAGCTTTCTTTTTAAAATCTTTCCTACTGCCGTTTTAGGTAACTCATCAACATAGGTCACGATACTAGGAACCTTGTAGGCTGCTAATCTTTCACGACAAAATTGAATTAAGTCTTCTTCTGGTAGACTATCTTTCTCCTTTAACACAACAATCGCTTTTACTGTTTCCCCTCTATATTCATCAGGAATTCCAATGACCGCTGCCTCAAGAACATCTGGGTGACTATAAATTACATCTTCAATTTCAATTGGATACACATTAAAGCCGCTTGCAAGGATCATCTCTTTTTTACGTCCAACAATATAGAAAAAACCATCCGCATCCATCATTGCTAGATCACCAGTATATAACCAACCATCTCTTATAGTAGAGGCAGTTTCCTCTGGCATATTCAGGTATCCCTTCATGATCTGCGGACCTTTAATAACAAGTTCCCCGACCTCGCCAGTACCTAAATCTTCTTCTCCTGTTGCGATATCTACAATTTTCGCATCAGTATTTGGAATTGGGATACCAATACTTCCTCTTTTTTGGAGCCCCGAGATTGGATTTCTATGAGTAACAGGTGAAGCTTCTGATAACCCATAGCCTTCAGCAACCGAAGTTCCACTAATTTCATTAAAACGATTAATTACTTCTACTGGTAATGGTGCAGAACCACTTGTACAAGTTGTTAAACAACTTAGATCAAACTGATAACTTTTATAGTATGTTAGTAGGGCGATATACATGGTTGGTACCCCTGGAAATGCAGTAGGCTTTGTTTGTTCAATAATTTTTACAACCTGCTCTACTTCAAACTTTGGAACTAAAATTAAGTTTCCTCCATTTAAGAACGTTAAGTTCATTGCACTAGTCATCCCATACACATGAAATAGCGGTGAAATCGTTAATACTCGCTCTTCTCCAAGTCGGGTTTTAATTTGTGCAGTAGCCGCACTTTGCAAAGTATTGGCCACTAAATTGTAGTGAGTTAGCATTGCACCTTTAGATCGTCCAGTCGTTCCTCCTGTATATTGAAGAACAGCAACATCTTCCTTTGGATCAATTTCAACATTTGGAAGCTTTACATCAGCATCCTGAAGTAATTGATCGAAAGTACTCTCTTTTTCAAATGAGACGGTAATCGTGTTAACTACTGGTGTTTGATCTAATATACTTTCAGCAATAGGTAGTAAATGATCAAGTACAATAAGTGCTTTGGTATTGGAATCGTTTAGTACATATAGAAGCTCTGAGGATTTATACATTGGATTAATTTGAACGATTGTTGCTCCACACATTAAAGCTGCATAATAGGATATTGGATATTGTGGACAGTTAGGAAGCATGATTGCAACACTATCACCTTTTTTAATACCTCGTTTTGCCAACGAGGAGGCAACTCGAAGGATACAGTGGTACAATTCTCCATAAGTAAAGGTTTTGTGATAGAACGTTACAGCCGTATGATCTTTATACTTTTGAACGGACTGTTGAAATAATTGAGTTAAGGGTATTTCTGGTATTTCAATTTCATGTGGATTTCCTTCTACAACATGCTTTAGCCAAGGTCTTTCCATTCATTCTCCCCCTTGTTTATTCCATTTAAAGAATTCCTTTTTTAGATGAGAAAAGGCGCAAACTCTTATACACCTTTTAAAAGCAAGAAGTGTGCCAAAAACAAAACAAGTGACGAATCTATGATTAAAGTTCATAAATTCGTCACTTGATTCAAAAATGGATTAAATTTTTTAAGTTTTCTAACAATTATATGATTGTCTGTCGATTCATTAATGAATTATAAATTCACTAATGAATCTTTATTGGAAGCGCATTCAATTTTATTGTGATAAATCATAAGATTCCTATAAAATAAAATAAATATTTTATTTTATAATTTATATTTTTGAAGCTTTCTTACAACAGAGGCCTGACTAGTTTTTAGCTGTTTTGCTATTTCATAGGTAGTTCTATATTTGAGCATTGCTTTTTGTAGAGCTGTTTTCTCAGCCAATTCAACGGTTTCCTTTAATGATTTTTCCTCGTCTGCAAAAGTAGTGATTTCATCTTCCCTTTTATATTCAAGCGGTAAATCGGCAACTGTTAAATGATCATGGGGAATCGTTAAGATCATCCGTTCTAATAGGTTCGAAAGCTCTCTCACATTACCTGGCCAACTATAGTAATAGAAGAAATTATGCAATTCCTTGTCTAGCAACTTAGAAACATTATATTTTTTATTATAAACTTCAAGAAAATAATGAACTAAAGGTAGAATGTCATCTTGTCTATCTTTTAGAGATGGCACAGAAACTGGAACCACATTTAAACGGTAATATAAATCTTCTCGGAATAACCCATTCTTAACCATTTCCTTTAAGTCACGGTTCGTTGCTGCAATGAGGCGAACATCAATCTTTTTAGACTTTGTGCCTCCCACCCTCATAATTTCTTTTTCTTGAATGGCCCTGAGTAACTTAACTTGTAAATCTAAAGGAAGCTCTCCAACTTCATCCAGGAATAGCATTCCTTTATGAGCCAATTCAAACATTCCAGCTTTTCCTGTTTTGTTAGCACCTGAGAACGCTCCTCCATCATAACCAAATAACTCTGATTCAAGAAGTTCTTTAGGTATAGCACCGCAATTGATCTTGATTAATTGTCCTTCATTAAACCTGTCACTGATTCGGTATATATGTCTTGCTAATACATCTTTACCTACTCCTGTATCACCAAGAATTAGGATGGTCGTATCGAAATTAGCTAGCCTGCCTACCATATTATATATTTCAATCATCTTATCACTTTTTAAGATGACATCTTGATCCGGTCCTGTAAATGTTTTCAGTCTGATTAGTTCCTCTTTATATTGTTCATTAAGCTGTTGAACCTTAACTAACTCTTTATTTACTTGGTTCAGATCTGATAAATCCCGAATATTGGTGACAACTTTTTCAATTTCGCCTTCTTCGTTAAAGATTGGATTTCCTGTCATTAAAGTCTCTTTTTGATTAAAGTTCTTTTGAACCACAGACACTGTTTTCTTCTGTTCAATCACTTTAAGTGTAACTGATTCTTCAAGTATACCCCTTTTCATTAAATGACTAATGTTTTTTCCTAGATAATAATGCTTTGGAATTCCTGTGATCCGTTCTATTGCTGAATTCGTTTTCAATGTATTACCAAATTTATCAGTTATATAAATCCCATCATATGAGCTTTCAATGATTGCATCTAGCTCTCGATTTGATTCATGCAGCTCCTTAACGCGCTCCTCTAGTGTATATAAGTATTCACCATTTAGGACAATGAAAATTCTAAAACAATCATCTAGTTGATACTCTTTATATAGAAACATGTATTTCGAATCATGTTTAGTAGCTAATACGATACCACTTTCTTTCTCCTCCCATTGATCAAATGATTCTTGTAAAATCTGCTTGGATTTGAGGAGCCTTAGAAGGGTGGGATCCCGCTTCACCTCTACAGAAAGAATTTCGCCTTTACCACTTGTTACAACATGATCAAAAATGGACAAATCGAGCCTCTGTTCTAACACATCATTCACCCTCTTGTTTCGATAAAAGCCAGTAAAGAATAAATCGTTTTAATAACTGGTACATCAACCTCAAGTTCTTGACCTTTTCTTACAAAGAAGCCACACAGAGATTGTATTTCCATTGGCTTTCCTTTTAGACGATCTTGTAACATAGAAGTTTGGTGAGACCGGACCGAATTAGCATCCACGAAAATTCTGGTTTTCATATCTTCATGTATAGGAATACCTGACGCAACTGCGATATTAATTGCTTCCTCTAGTACTTGATGTGCTGTGTTATTAAGGTGCTCGTGATCAAGGATCTCTCCAACTGTTGCTTTTGAGACAGCAGACAAAGGATTAAAGGTGACATTCCAGAGAAGCTTATCCCACTTTTTTTTCATAATTTGGTCCGTTAGGATACAGGTTACACCTGCTTCCTTAAAAGCCAATGAAATTTGTTCCACGAACTGCTCTTGTGAATGATGTAGACAACCGATAAATACTGCATGATTTCCTTGTTGTACTACATGACCTGGCTCTTTCACCTGTGATGAGATATATGCTGATCCTGTAAGCACTCTTTCTATGCCAAACATTTCTATTAAAACCTCTTCATTGTCAACACCATTTTGTAAGGTAAGGATACGAGCAGTTCCTTGATCCATATATGGTTTAATTTTCTGTATTGTACTTTTCGTTTCGGTTGATTTTACGGTAAATAACACAAGGTCTGCATCCGAAATATCATCGTATTGATCGGTAAAAGTTGCATGAACGATCCATTCATTTAATTCCGTAGATAATTTTAAGCCTTGTTCTTTCATAACCGAAAGATGTTGACCTCTTGCAATAAAGGTAACTTCATTCCCACCCTTATGTAAATAACCTCCAAAGTATCCGCCAATTGCCCCTGTACCTACCACAACAATCTTCATAAAAACCCCCTCTATCCAAGTCAATATTGAGAATAGTTTTAATTTTCTTAGTATATATATTCAACAATTGCTGATTTTTTCCTGCATAAAAAAGGGTAGGAGTTCTCACTCCTACCCTTTTACTATTAGATAAACGTAAATTGATCTTCTTCCTTTAATGAAAGAATAAAATGCTTTAATACATCTTTTGTGGCTTCAAGGTCTTTTAATGAAATGACTTCAGTAGCTGAATGCGTGTATCGTGAAGGTATTGATAGAACCCCTGTTGGAATTCCACTATTTGCAAGATGAATCGCACCACCATCTGTTCCTATTCCTGGAAAAATTTCATATTGGAAATCTATGGAGTTCTCTTCGGCAACATTAATAAGTCTTTCTTTAACTGCAGGGTGTGCAACTAAGCTAAAGTCCATAACCTTTATGCCTGTCCCTTTTCCGATTTGGATAATATCATCTTGAACCGTTTCAGGAGTATCACTTGCTGCAGTAGTGTCAACAGCAACAGCCAAGTCTGCTTCTACTGATTCAATGGCAATTTTCGCTCCTCTTAAACCAATTTCCTCTTGTACTGCAAAAATAGCAATGACTTCACCAGCAAATTCCTTAAGCTCTTCTATGGTTTGTAGAATAACCGCACAGCCTGCTCGATCATCAAACCCTTTTCCAACAACCTTTCCAGTACGTTCATCACCTAAAAAGTCAAAGCTTGGTTGCCATGTAACAGGATCACCTAATGATACCCCAAGTGCTTCTGCATCTTGTCTTGATTCTGCGCCTATATCTATGTAAGATTCTCTAATTTTTTTAACTTTACTATCTTGTTCAAACTTTCTATAATGAGCAGAAATTGTTCCAACGACTCCAGTTAAATAACCAGTCTTCGTTCTTACTTGTACTTTTTGAGCTGGCAGGACACGCTCATCGTGGCCACCTAATTGTTCGAATCTTAGTAAACCGTTTTCATCAATTTTTCTAACAATAAATCCAACCTCATCCATATGAGCTGTAATGACTACTTTTGGTCCTTTAGTTTGACCAATTTTCCTCGCGATAATATTACCATGACTATCGACACGAACATCGTCAACTTTGTTTTGGAGCTTCTCAAGGATAAACTTAACAACAGGCTGTTCAAAGCCAGATGGACCATGTAAAGCTGTTAATTCTTTTACAAGCTGTTTCATATACTTCTCCACCTTTACTTTAATACTGTAAATCGTTAAAAGTTAATTGTTTTAAGAATATCTTCTTTTATTATGTACGTCAATATTTGATTAGCGCTCATAGGAAAAACTTCCTTTTAAACTAAGAAAGAGCACGCCTTTATAAGACGTACTCTACCCATTACTATAAATTATTTACGAAGGATTGTATTGTAATACCATCTACATCTGGTTTCAACGTAGTGATGCTCGAAGATACGCCATGCTCTAATAGCACCGTATGCATATAATCTTCAAGTCTTTTATTCTCTTTATTTGTGAGTGCGATAATAGTGGGCCCTGCCCCGCTTAGGGCAATCCCTAAAGCCCCATATTGCTGACTATTCTCTAGCAGTATATCCATGCCAGGTATTAAATTGGTTCGATATGGCTGATGGATTCTATCCTTCATGGCTTCATATAGTACTGAGGTATCTCCACTAACTAGAGCACTGGCTAGAAGGGCAGAATGACTGATGGCATGAACAGTATCTCTCATTGAATAGAAGTTAGGTAATACATCTCTTGCTAATTTTGTAGATAGCTCAAAATTCGGAATAGCTACAACTGCTTTTATATCTTTAGGTGGAAGCACACGAATATATGAAACTTTTGACTGATCCCAGGTTCCAATAACGATTCCACCTAAAAGAGATGAACCAACATTATCAGGATGGCCCTCTAATTCTGTTGCAAACTGATACAGTTCACTTGTCTTAAATGGGTTTCCTGCTAGCACATTTGCGGCAGCCATTGCTCCAACAATAGCTGCAGCACTACTACCCAACCCTCTAGTTAATGGAATTTCACTTTCTATTTCTATTTCAAAGTTAGGACACTCTATATTAGCCTTGTTGAAAATTAATTGAGCTACTTTATAAACCAGATTATCTGGATTGGTTGATATGCCTTCAAGATTGTTGCCCTTTAACTTAATGATTGGATCATGAGCTTTCTTCATTCGGATTGTTGTATATAACTGAAGAGCCATCCCGATACAATCAAAGCCAGAACCTAAATTGGCTGTGCTGCCGGGCACTCTCACTATAACATCAAACTTTTCCATAATAATCACCAGAGTATTGCTGTATTACTTCAATAACAGATTTATAATTACTATCAACTCTTACAGGCTCTGTTGCTACCTTCTTAATAGCTGTATTAGGGTCCTTTAATCCATTACCAGTCAGTACACAGACTACTTTTTTGCCATCTTCTAACTTCTGTTGCTTTTTCAGTTTGATGATGCCGGCAAACGAAGCAGCAGATGCCGGTTCAGCAAAAATCCCTTCTGTTGAAGCTAGCATATGGTAGGCCTCTAGGATTTCTTCATCTGTTACCTCATCTATTAACCCTTGAGAAGATTGAATTGCATCTGTTGCCAGGTTCCAACTAGCTGGATTACCAATCCGAATGGCGGTTGCAATCGTTTCCGGATTAACAATGATTTCTCCTCTAACGATCGGAGCAGCACCAGCTGCTTGAAAACCATACATGCAGGGTGGAACTTTAATCTTCCCGTATTGTTGATATTCGACAAACCCCTTCCAATAAGCTGAAATATTACCGGCATTACCGACGGGTATCGCTAAAATGTCCGGAGCTTCTCCTAGTTCATCACATATTTCAAAGGCAGCCGTTTTTTGTCCTTCAAGTCGATAAGGATTCAATGAGTTTACTAATGTAATCGGCTGACTTGAAGTAATCTCCTTTACGATTGAGAGTGCTTCGTCAAAGTTACCTTGAATTGCAATAATTGTAGCACCATAAATCATTGCTTGAGCTAATTTACCAAGAGCGATATTTCCATCAGGTATAAGCACAAAACAGTTCAAGTTTGCTCTCGCAGCATAGGCTGCAGCTGCTGCCGAGGTGTTTCCTGTTGATGCACACATAATGGTATGGCTGCCTTCCTCTACAGCCTTAGCAACAGCCATTACCATGCCACGATCCTTAAAAGACCCTGTAGGATTTAACCCCTCATATTTAAAGTGAAGCTCAACACCTAGCTTTTCCGAAAGTCTAGGTGCAAACAACAGTGGAGTGTTTCCTTCATGTAACGTTAATCTAGGTGTTTTTTCAGTTACAGGCAAAAAGTCCTTATACCGTTCAATAATTCCTGCCAACCTACTCACCACCCTCCACACGATAAAAGCTCTTTACTTCATTAACATAGTCTGATTCTTCAAGCTGTTTTAGAATACTTAGGATACTTTTCTTTGAAGATGTATGTGTAACCATTATTAGCTCTGCTTTACTTCCATTATTATATGGCTGTTGCATCACTTGCTCTAAACTGACATCGTGATCTGCAAGTGTTTTGGTCACTTGTGAGAGGACCCCGCTTTTATCATCAACAATTAATCTAATAAAATACTTACCTAGGATCTCTTCATCTGTTTTTAGCTTCTTCACCTTATATGGAGCAACCATCCCTCTGCCATTAACGCCAAGCTTTATATTCTTAACAACGGTTACGAGATCAGATACAACCGCAGTAGCAGTTGGTAATTCTCCAGCACCTGGGCCGTAGAACATCGTTTCCCCAACCGCCTCACCATAAACATATACCTCGTTAAATACTCCGTTTACTGAAGCCAGTGGATGGGATTGTTTTACTAATGTTGGCTCTACACTAACATCGATTAACTCGTCATTTTGTTGGGCAATACCTATTAATTTCATGACATAACCTAGCTTTTTACCATAGTCAATATCTTCACTTGTTACTCCTGTAATCCCTTTACAGGAAACATCTTCAAGGTTTACACCAGCACGGAAGCCTAAAGTGCTTAAGATAGACATTTTTCTTGCAGCATCTAATCCGCCAACATCAGAAGTGGGATCTGCCTCAGCATAACCTAATGCTTGTGCTTCTTTTAATACATCTTCATAAGAAGCACCTTCCTGACTCATTTTCGTTAAAATATAATTAGTGGTTCCGTTCACAATCCCCATCATTTTAGTGATACGGTCAGAGGAAAACCCCTCTACCAATGCACGTAAGATAGGAATTCCCCCTGCAACACTAGCTTCATAGAAAACATCACAGTTTTTCTCTGCAGCTTTTTTCAGTATGGTTGATCCATGGATTGCCATTAAATCCTTGTTAGCTGTAACTACATGCTTGCCCTGATTTAATGCTTCCAATATATATTCTAAGGTGTTGTCAATCCCACCCATAACCTCTACAATTACATCAATTTCAGGATCATGCAGTAAATTATAAGGATCCGTTGTCATAAGGTCTGACTGAACACTAATACTTCTTTCTTTACCCGGATTTTGGACAAGAACTTTTGCAATTTCAATTTGCAGACCAGTTTGTTGTGTAAGGTCATCCCGATGACCTTCTACTAAACGAATGACTCCTGTTCCCACTGTTCCTAAACCCATTAAACCTACTTTTACTTTTTTGTCATTCATTTCCCTTCACCTCTACATTTGAATTTTAGCCTTGTCCTACAACGACTACCCTTTTTACCCCATCAATTTTCTGTAACTCATCTACAAATTCTGATGTAGAAATAATAAGTACAGCAGTATCTACCGAAAGGACAACGTTCGCAATACCTTGCAAAGGAATACTCTGATTGATGGTTAATACATTTCCGCCATTATCAGCAACGAATCGAAGTACCTGTGATAAGACTCCAGATTTGTGCTCCAAAGTAAACGAAATGGTTACGATTTGTTGATATGTAGCAGCATTAAACGGAAAGATTTTATCCTTGTATTTATAATAGGCACTCCTGCTTAGACCTACCCTTTCAACCGCCTGATTGATTGTTTCTACTTCACCAGATTCAAATAGTTTTTTAGCCTCAATTGTCTTGTAAATTGACTCTGGTAAGATGTCACTATGAATAAGATAAAATTTCTCTTTGTTCATTAAGTCCTCCTGATATGAACATTTGTTTATGTGATATGGACATTATAAAATACAAAAAAAGGATTTACAACCTTTTTTATAATATAAAATAGGATCATTTTTAGCGGGGATTTGTTGATAACGCTTTCTTTGTTGCTATGCTTAAGTTTTGTTTCTATGCTTCATGAAAAACAAAAACTACGGGGAAAGTTTAGCCTCTAACAAAAGGGGGAAGTAGCAATTTAACTTATAGAATGGTGAATGTTCTATTTATATAAATAGGGTCTAGTGACAGATCTATATTTGATACAGTTTTTCGATAAGAACCTATAGCCATAAATCTTGACTGTACGCGGATTATGATATAGATGAAGAAGCATACTAAAAAAACGTTCATGACTGATTTTTTTTATAAGGAAGTGTATAGAAATTGAAAATGCAATATCGTTTTATGTTATTTTTTATTGTTATATCAGCAATAACTCCTATAATTGCAAATGCTCATGTTAAATGGTTTACGGAAGTTGCCCCTGTTAAAGCTAGTATTGAAAATATTCTATCTCCCTTATTTCTAACTATTTCTCTACTAGCTGCAATTATTTTAGCCATTCTCCCCCAAGTTTTACCGTATGTGATGAACTTAGAGTTTTCAAAACTTCTTAATGAAAAATTATCAAACTTAAGAAGATACTCACGATACTTCTTAAAATACGGCACTGCCCTCGCATTAATTATTCAGGTTACAAACGGCACAGTTTTCGCTCCTGAATTTTTAATACAAGAAACATTTGTATTAATTTTCGTTTGGGTTGCCATCGCCTTACTGTTAATACCACACCATTTTTTCACTAAAATCGGTGCAGTTGTACTCCTAGGTTTATTTATTCATATGACTATTAGGATTGGCATTTTCCACATGTTAGATTATGGGTTTTATGTCGCCATTATTGGTGTACTATTAGTAGGTCATACCAAGTACGAATCAATCGGATTTCCATTTTTATACCTTGGCACAGGATTGTCTCTATGCTGGGTTGCAGTAGAAAAATGGGTGTATCCTTCAATGTCACTAGACATCGTAATGAACCATGGCGTCCCAACATTCGGCTTCGAACCTGAGATATTCATTGTTCTAGCTGCATTCGTAGAATTTATAGTTGGATACTTATTAGTAGTAGGTATATTAAATCGTCTATTAGCACTTGTAGTGACAATTATTTTTGTGTTAACCACTATGCTGTTTGGAATAACTGAGATCATTGGACACTTTATGATTCACGTTATTTTAATTATCTTTATCATTGAAGGAGTCTCCTTCTACAATCCTCCATTCAAAATGCATAAAACAAAGTTAGATCAAATGATATTTGTATTTTTAAACTTTATATTTGTTCTTTCCACGTTTGTGTTAATTTATTATCGTTTTGCTTAAGTAAGTGACACTATATACGTGCAACATGTTTCTCCACTTAAAAAAGCAATACCATCGACATTTAACACAGTTTTTTAGCAGAACCAACTAAGAAAAGCTGCCCTTGTGGCAGCTTTTTTAGCTACTTAAAGTTTGATTAGTTGTTTAAACATAGACATTTACGGCTTTTGTATGGGATTTCCACATAATCGTGTGAATCCAAATACTTATTGCGTGAACTATCACCATAATTGCATAAATGCAAAAGATTATTGCGTGAAAATCAAACATGATTGCGTAACTACAACACATGCAACTAGGGCAGATTCTGTTTAGTCAACCTTAAAAACTTTGATATTCCGTTCTACGTTTGAAGCTTAATTAGTGTAATACAAAAAAAATAACTGATACTATATATAAAGAACCTTTTTTACTCTAGATCATAATAGAAAGAAGCTGGTAAATATGACACTACGACTGGACAATATACCTATTTCTGTATTAGATTTATCACCTATCGTCCAAGGCAGCACTCCCTCCGAATCATTAAGAAATACACTTGATCTTGCTAGAAATGCTGAGAACTGGGGGTACACTCGTTTTTGGCTTGCCGAACATCATAATATGCCTGGAATAGCTAGCTCCGCAACTTCTGTGGTTATTGGTCATGTAGCTTCAGGAACTTCGAAAATTCGAGTGGGATCAGGTGGGATTATGCTTCCAAACCATGCTCCTCTTGTTATAGCAGAGCAGTTTGGAACGCTAGAATCCCTGTTTCCTGGAAGAATCGATCTTGGTTTAGGAAGGGCCCCTGGGACAGACCAACTAACCCTTCAAGCACTTAGACGTGATCCGATGAGAAACGGTCAAGAGTTTCCTGAACTGTTGGCGGAACTTCAAGCCTATTTTGACCCATCACTATCCAGTGAAAGCATGCATGTTAGAGCAATTCCTGGTGAGGGATTAACAATTCCAATATGGTTACTTGGATCAAGTGGTTATAGTGCACAGTTAGCAGGTCAACTTGGTTTACCGTTCGCGTTCGCAAGTCATTTTGCACCTCAAAATACGGTTGGAGCACTTAATCTTTATCGTAGCTACTTTAAGCCTTCAGCTGTGTTAGATGAGCCTTATGCGATGGTAGGAGTTAACGTTGTTGCCGCGGATTCCAATCAAGAAGCCCTAAGACTGGCAACCTCCATGCAGCAATCCTTTTTAAACTTAATACGAAATAAACCGAGCCAACTTCCACCTCCAGTGGACAATATCAATGAACTTTGTAGTGATAATGAAAGAATTGCGATTCAAGAACGACTCGACTCTTCAATGGTCGGAAACGCTGATACAGTAAAAAGTAAACTTCAAGCATTCTTAGAAAAAACACAAGCAAATGAAGTAATGGTCAACTCAATGATTTATGATCATGAAGCAAGATTACGTTCATATGAGATTGTGTCAGAAATTGCAAGGGAACAGTAAAATATCGTATAAGAATAATACTAAAAACTTAAACTTTTCTTTTGAATTGCAATATATTTGCGTTTTTGAACTATTTACTTGCAGGTCGCACTGGGTTTCTTGTAAATAAGACAAATTTTCTTGTGAACAGAACTTGTATTTGCGATATAGAGCTGTTTACTTGCGGGTCCCATTGGTTTACTTGCGAAAAGACTAATTTTCTTGTGAACAGAACTTGTATTTGCGATATAGAGCTGTTTACTTGCGGGTCCCACTGGTTTACTTGCGAATAAGACTAATTTTCTTGTGAACAGAACTTGTATTTGCGATATAGAGCTGTTTACTTGCGGGTCCCACTAGTTTTCTTGCGAATAAGACTAATTTTCTTGTGAACACCATTTATACCAAATAACATGAAAAGGAGCAGACATAAAAGATCTGCTCCTTTTCACATTATTTACTTTACAAGATAAGCAATTCCATCAGGATGAATTCCCGCTTTGATACGTCCTATTACTTCTAACTCGTTCATATCAATAATAGAGATATCATTCGTTTTGTTATTAGCCACATAAGCTAAAGTACCTTCCGGATTTAACACAACACCGCCTGGCCAAACTCCAACTCTAATTCTTTTGATTTCCCATGGTCTAACCATATCCTTAAGTTTATGCTGAGTATCAATAATCGATAAATCACCTGATTCCCGGTTTGGAATTAAAGCATACTTACCATCTTGTGAAAATACTAATCTTACAGGTATAGCGCCGATTTTCCTTTTGTGAGACACTGAATATGTTTCAAGATCGATTACATATAGAGTATGATCATCCTGATTCGCAACGTAAAGGTCACGGTTATTAGGATGTACTGCTACACCCTCTGGACCTTTACCGACTGGAAAATGAGTAATCACTTCTTCTCTTTTTACATCAATTACTGTAATATTATCACTCCCTATATTAGGGACAAAAACTTTTTCGCCATCAGGGGAAAAAGAAATCATATGTGAGTATTTTTGATATGTTGGAAACATGTTTGTGATTTCGTCTGTTTCTGTATCAATGATAAATATTTTTTCGCTATATGTAGACGCGAGATATAACTTTTTCCCGTCCTTTGTGAGTCCTAATCCATGTGGGAAATTAAAATCTGGATGTTCAATAACCTTTGTAATTTCAAACGAGTCATTATCGATCACATTAATTTTATTACCTAGTGAACATGCCACATATGTCTTTTTCTGATCTAATGAAATCACGACCTCATGTGGATTGTAGTCCGTTTCAATTGTCTTTATGATTTTCTTAGTGTCAACATCAATTACTGAAATGGTATCTTCGTCTTTATTCAAGACAATTAAATATTCTGCCATAAGATTCTCCTTTAGTTCATGATAGATTTATCATAAACTTGATTAAAATTAAATAGCAACATATAAGATTGCCTTCTATTTCTAAGGAGCCTACTCATCCCCGTATTTTATTCGGTAGATCTTAGTCATAGCCTGGACTCGGTCCGTAACGTTCAGCTTTTTATAAATATTAGTAATATGATTTTTAACCGTATGAACACTAATATTTAAATAACTACCTACTTCTTGATTGTTCAAGCCTTCAAGAATCAAATGGAGTATTTCCTTCTCTCTTGTTGTTAGTGGTAGCTCACTAATGACACTATTTATATCGATCATATTTTGAATTTCTTCTAAACCAATATTACGTTTTGTATTAAGGTCTGGGTCTATATGGTTGGTCTTGGAATCTTTTAGAAGTTCTGTATCTGTTTGAGGTGTTGTAATTGTTTCAGCTTTTTTTATGCCCATCAGTAAATCAAGAGGAACTAGTAGACCCATTACCTCTTTCTCCTCAAGATTAGATAACATAATTGTTAAGACCCCGCTAGAATGATCATTGAAAGAAAACGGGTAATGTGCAAATGTTAGGTTTTTAATAGAATTCCTTCGTGGATACGAGTGATTGTGTGTAATGAACTCTGAATGCTGATGGAGCAACTCCTCACTTGGTTTAACTAGGCTAATTAGTTCCCCATTCTTAAATGTGAAGCAACTAGTCTGCTCAGTATGGATCAGCTTACAAAAATCCAAGATTTTATACACAACATTTTTTGAATGCTGAGATTGTAAATATATTGTTAATAGATCGAGAAATCCATCAAACCTTTTCTCTTCTAATGCCGAGTTTTTTAATGCTCTACTATTTTTCTGTTTCTCATTTATGAATAATACAATAAATTTAATAAAGTCGAATAGTTCCCCGTTCGTTTCATGGTCATCATGAGTGCCTCCAAAATATAACTCTTCAATAATCCCATTTTCAGCTACAGGTACACTGAAAAAGTGAACGGGCATTATACCGTGTTTATGGAAAAAGGAAAACCTAGGGGAGTCCGAAATGTTATTCAACTTCATTTCCTTTTCAATTGCCACAGCCTGACCAAGTATTCCTTCCCCAATATGAAATACTTGACCTATTAGTTTCTCCGAAGTCTCGCCAACTGCATGTTTAATAACAAAGACGTCATCATTATTTTTAGCAGCCACACCCATGAAATCAATCATTGATGTCTTTGTTAGCTCTTTTAGTAAAGAATTTACGAAGTCTTCATGCTTTTCCAGTTCATATTTAAAATCACGGAGGAAATTAAATACATTTACAAACTCGGAATGATTGTTCTCTTTATCATAAAGAGAATTTATAACAGTTGTTAAAGAACGCATCTTCCTAAAAATTGATAGTTTTTGTTCCCCGTTTACTAAAGGAAGCTGCACAGAATCTATAATAGGTAGCTCTTGAAGATCTTCCGAAAATGGTCCTCCCAATATATAAGAACCCTTATTAATATGCTTAAAAGGAGGTGAAAGAATGAATGTAAGGCCTGCATAATCTTCATTTGTTGGTGTAATGATTGTCGGATTCCTAATAAGTCTACCAACGGAGATTAAGTCATCTATAATTTGAGATGACTCTACGATTTGTCTGCTCATCGATTCCATATTTACTTCAAAATCAACAATACCGTCCTCACTAATTAAAAACAGCGGTAGTTTCATGTAGTCTGAATATGCTTCTATTATCTCTCTCACATTGTTCATCTCAAAGCACCCTTCCAAGTACGAAGCGGTTATTCTATTTTACTAAAATAATTTTCTGCTTCTTCTATGTTAGAAAACAACCTCATGAAGGTCTCGAATTTAACGATTTTAAATATCTCATCTATCGGTGGCTTAACACCTGCAATCACAAGCTCTTGTTCACTCTTTCTGGCTTTCATAGCCGTGTCAGCAATGATTCCGAGTGCAGAACTATTTAAATAACTCACTTGATCAAGCTCTAAAATTAAAAATCGTCCAGCCTCCGTTAATAGCCTCGTCATATATAGCTTGAACTGCTCATTATTCTTAATCGTCATTTCTTCTTCAATTTTTAGTATATGTAAAAAACCCTTCTGGATTATTAACATTTCTGGCACCCTTTTCTTCTTTAATTCACAACAAAAGTATATTCTGATATTATATCACGCTTCTAAGTAGTTCAAACATATTGTTGATTTTGTTACGATACAAGACTCACTATCTAAGTCCTTATCTCAACTTCAAATGGACTAGACATATATCATCGCCTGGTATGTTAGGTCCACTTACCAGCTGACTTGGATCTTCCTTAACAAATGCTTCTGCAATATCATGCTTAGTTTTGATGGGACTATCCATTAAACCATCCGTATATAAGAGAATGTCCGTTCCTGATTCATAGTGGATTGTATGTGTTTCAAAAGAAACTTCCTCTAACAAGCCCACTGGTATGGTTGTTGAAGGATAGAAATTAATGTGGTTATTTTTCTTCAGTATGAAATCAGGGTGTCCAGCGTTCACGTAATCAATTCTTTTTTTATTAATATCAATAAAAAGATAGACACATGTGAAATAATATTTTGTGAGATCAAAATCAGATTCATCCGAAAACATCCCCTGTATGTTCTTGTTTAATTGAAAAAACAATTCATCTGGGGCATAGACTTTATTCTTCAACATTGACTGAATCTCAGTATGCAATAGCATGGTAATCAGAGAAGATGTAATACCATGTCCCATTACATCAATGATAAAGACTGCGTATAAACCATCCTTTATATTAACCCATTTATAAAAATCTCCGCCAAGCTCTTGTGAAGGCCTATAGTATCCGACAATTTCTATATCTTTTCTTTTTATGGGATTACTTAGTAAAAGTTGTTGCAAATTTCTAGCTAGTGCTAAATCTTTTTTTAACTCGATCTCCATTTTCTTTCTTTCTGTTATATCTCTCTGAAACCCTATATAATATTCTAGTTTTCCTTTTCTAGACATGACAGGACTAAGCGTTATTTCATTCCAAAAACTAGACTGATCTTTTCTGTAATTGAGTATTTCTTCATGAACAATCATTTGGTTATCAATTTTTTCTCTAATTCTTTTTATAACTTCTTGATCTGATTTTGAGCCTTGAAGAAATCTACAGTTTCTTCCTAAGAATTCCTTTTCTTTATAACCCGTCATTTTCTTGAATCCTTTATTAGCATAGATGATAGGATGATCTTCTTGATTTGGATCCGTTATGACAATACCGATTCCAAGCTGATCCAATGTTTTTCCTAATAATTGGTGAAATTCTAATAACTCTCCTCTATCCTTTTCAAACACATATTCCTTTGTTATATCCCGAAAAATTGTGTATAGATATGAAATTCCATCCTTGGTAATCATTTTACAATTTACACTTAAGGTAATCTCTTCTTCCTTATAATTAAGAGCATTTAATTTGATTACTTTTGTATTACCTTTAACAAGGTCCGGGAAAATTGCTAGACAATATTGAAGGGAATCTTCTGTTAGTTTATTAACTTCAGAAAAATGTTTACCCAAGTATTCTTCTTTTGGAATCCCAAAAACGACTTCCGTGGTCTCATTTACATAAATATATTCACCCTTCGTATTAAAGAGCATAATTAGATCTGGAGAATAATCAATCATATCCTCAAAAAAGTTTGAAAGATTAAATTCCATTTTCATCACCAAGCAACTGAAAGGTTAATGTAATTCTTCTTCCATTATCAAAATACTGGAGGTTATCAGCACATTTTTTCATAATCGCAATTCCTCTCCCCCTTAAGGCAGTCAGGTGATTTTGAAAATATATATCCGGGTCTCCTATCTTCTCTAGCTTCTTCTTATAATTAAATTCCTCTCCATTATGAGTACTTTCGATGATGAGTTGGTTTTTTGTAAAGATAAGAGTAAGGGTAATACACAGATCTGTCTCAGCCTTATTAGCATGTTCAAATACATTATTAACCGCTTCAATTATTGAAAACATAGCATATTTTTTTTTATTCTTAGCGTATCGATCAAGGTACTGTTCTACCTCGTCCAGTTTTTCTTGAAATTCGGAGTAAGTTGAAAAGCTATATAATACTTCCACTGAAATCACCTTAGATTCCTAATTTACTTTTTTCTTTATTATCTCACTACACCTTTTAAATATGTGTGTAGCAATCATACCCTTACCCTTACAACAGTGGTCTTGATTTTGTAGTATCTTTATAATTTTTCTTAACGATAAAAAAACTGAACCTGAGAAACCACTCAAGTTCAGCTTTGGACTTTTTTAAGCATTTGTTACTTCATACTTTGCTACACGAGGTGCCTCTTGGAAATAATTCTGCGCCATCTTACCAAAATCTTTAAAATGCGGTGTATTAAAATGAAACGTTACAGCATCCGCATCTTTCCATTCTTCTAACATAACAAACTTATTAGCCTGAGAAGTATCCTCATATAGCTGATAGCTTATATTCCCCTGCTCAGCTTGAGATTCCTTTACTAAATTGGCTACTTCCTTTAAAAACCCTTCTCGGTGCTCAGATTTCACTAAAATATGTGCATGAATAACGATCATCAATTCCCACTCCTCTTATAATAAATCTAGCTCAAATCCTTGTTTTCTAATTTCATCAATTAATTCTGGTAGTATAGCAGCTGTTTGGGACAATTCATGTAGCAAGATAATGGAGCCTTCTCGTATATGGCTAGTAACATTCGTCTTTATGCAAGAAGGATTTACCTTGTGGTCCCAATCATAGGACGTTATATCCCACATAACAGGTGTTAGCTGGAGGTCTTGAATAATCGACATAGTATCTTCATTGTATTGTCCATACGGCGGTCTAAAATATTTCACTTTTTCTCCAGTTACTTGCTCAAGCTTTTCAACACTATATTTAATATGTTTAAGCTGCTGTTCCTTAGATAAAGTAATAAGATTTGTATGGTTGTTGGCATGAGAACCAATTTTATGTCCTTCTGATAGAACCCGTTTCCATGGTCGATTACTATAGAGTAGCCTTGATTGCCAAAAGAATAGAGCTCTTACCTTTTTTTCCTTTAACGTATCAAGTATATAAGGTAATTGTCTTCCTGGCCCATCATCAAAACTGAGCATCACTTTTTTACCAACAGGCTTTAATTGGTTTAGATTAGTTAACCACCTATTATCTCCCAGATCGTACACGATCTCTTCCTTTACTACTCATGGATTATTAATCATTTAATTTCTCTCCCGCATGATGTTCATTTTCTTTAATTATTTCGTTAGTACTTCCACTATCTTATCTTCCAATTTTTTACCTTCGTCCTCATCAATCAAGTTATTTAAAAGTATGCTAAATACAACGCTGTCTCCATTTTCCGTATGAATGTATCCGGAAAGTGAACTTACAGTCGTGAGGGTCCCCGTTTTGGCTCTAACAAGCGCCTTATCCGATATATTATCTAATCTATGAATTAACGTTCCCGCTAACAGACGGTCACTAGAGCTTGCTATTGGTAAGGCATTTAAGAAACTATCATACCACTCCTCATCCTGAACATGATATAAAAGCTTCGATAATTCATTCGCAGAAATTAAGTTAACATGTGAAATCCCTGATCCATCTCTTAACACCATAGCAGATGGATTTAATTCCCACCGTGCTAATTGCTGCTCTACGACTTCAAGCCCTTTTTCCCAGCTTCCTTCATCTTTCACTACTCTGCCCATTTCCTTTACCAAAACCTCACCATGTCCATTATTACTCAATTTCAAGAAAGGAATTAGCAGTTGTGATAGGACCATAGAAGAATGGGTAGTTAGAACAGTTACTTGTTCTGGTGTTTTACCTGCCTTCACATTCCCCGTTAACGTAATTCCATTTTTATTCAGTACCTCTTTTACCATATGGGTGACTAATAGGGTAGGTTCCCAAACAGAGATCCATTTCTTTAATCTTACACCATTTTGAGGAATTTCACCTGTTATAACAATCGTATTTTCTCCATGTTTTCTGAATATCTCTAGATTCTTTGGTTGATCACTTTTTGTTGTTTTTGCTTTATTTTCTATGGTTAAGTAAGTATTTTTAGGAAGTATGTTAACAGTTGGAGGTTCTCCTATTTTTTCCGAAGGTTTTATCTCCACAATCACAGTGCCTGAATCATAATCTTCATCCGGCGAAAGTGTAAGAGCAGAAATTTGAGCACCGTAATAGGTTGTCTCATCGCTCCAAGGCAAATCTTTGGATAACCTCACATCATCAAACCAACTATCATCTCCGATAAGGTCACCTTGAATTTTAGTAATTCCTTGATTCTTAAGTTCCTTAATCATTTTCTCCAGATCACTTATTAATAGTGTCGGATCCCCTTTACCCACAACATAAAGGTTTCCATCTAGTACTCCACTATTCACATTTCCATTAGTAGCTAACTCCGTATTAAACTGATGTTGTTCACCTAACGTTGATAATGCAACCGCGGCAGTTACTAGCTTAAGATTAGATGCGGGTCTTAGCCTAATATCCCCATTATGATGATATATTAGCTCACCTGTTGAAGAGGATCTAACGCTTATGCCCGCGATAGCACCAGTGAATGCTGATTCGGTTTCTAACAATTGCTCAATTTGCTGTGACACGGTTAGTTCATTATGATGTTGAGCATAGCCGACAGAATGAGTAAACTCTGAACCGGAACTGACTACCATTAATAGGGATAGTAAGATTCTAACAATAATAATTTTAAGGACTCTCCTTTCAGAGGGAATTTATGACCTTACTCTGGGGTGGTGGACATAACGTCTATGGTGACACTTATCGCAAATTTGAAAAGAAAACTTAGAGGGTAGATCGTCACCACACCTTCTACATTTACGCTGTTTAATATGGATGTCTGTTTTTAGAATGTCATGAATTCTTTCGCTAATCTCAGCTCTAACTTTCTCCCAGTAGGATGTTTCCGTCCGTCTATCTAAGCGGTATAAAAAGAGAAGATGAAGTCCAACCGCCTTGTACGACAGCTCTAATTCTTCTAAGTGATCTGTCTTAATAATGGGCTCAGGTAATTCTGTACCTTCTACTATTGATGTTAATTTATCTCGCCATTGCTTAGCTAAAATTGGTTCATAAGAAGAAAACGGTAAATGTAAGAAACTATATAAATCGTGTAAAGGTAATCTAGCCTCAATCATCGTTCCTCGTATCATGTCAAAAAGATCGCGTTCCTCTACTAAAGAGGCTTTTTTTGTTCCTTCTGGACTCTCATAAGTATCCCACAGATAGAAAAAGTCATCTAAACTACGTGAATACTTTTGAAAACGTTCAAACACTTCTGAAGTAGGGGCAATTGCAAACATTTGGATAGGTTCATCAACCTGATTAAGTAGACTTGTCATTAACTTAATTTCATGGGAGAATGCAACTCTACCAACATTATATAAACCCTTTCGACCAGCTCGACCAGCAATTTGTTTTACTTCCTGAGAAGTAAGTCTTCTCCTAATCGTTCCATCAAATTTTTCATTTTCTAAAAATACAATACGGCGAATCGGTAAATTGAGTCCCATGCCAATCGCATCAGTTGCCACAATAATGCTATTTTCTCCGTCTATAAATAATTGTATTTGCTTCCTTCTCGTTTCAGGAGGCATACTTCCATAGATCATACTTACTTTTTTACCATCTTTTTGGAGCTGAGAGGCAGTTTCAAGTACACGTCTCCTTGAAAAACAAACGAGGGCATCCCCTTTTTTAGCATGTTTTAACTTAAACTCTTGCTCCTCTACCTTCAAAGGTGTATCACGAACATACTCATGTATAGTAAGATCAGAATCACCTAATATTTGTACAATCATTTCTTTCATACTATAGCTACCTATTATATGAACCTCTTTCGCATTAGCTTTAGTTATAGCTTTGAACCATGAGAATCCACGGTCCTTATCTGCAATCATTTGCGATTCATCAATTACAATGACCTCGTAAAAAGCTTTCTCATGAAACATTTCAACTGTACTAGATATATGCCTTGCACCATTTATGATTTTTTCTTCTTCTCCTGTTTTTAATGAGCAGCTAACACCTTCTACATTTAGTTTGTCATAAACCTCAAGTGCTAGTAGTCTTAATGGAGCTAGATATAAACCACTATCTGCTGACATCATTCTTTGGAGGGCTTTGAAAGTCTTTCCTGTATTTGTTTCACCGACATGCATGATGAACTTGATATCAGGCTTAATAGAAGAATTATAAACATGGCCAAAAATATCTTGAAGCATTTTTGCCTCTTCTTCTTTTTGACGCTGAATTTCCTCTTGGTGTCTTTTGATTTTCGCTTTCCGCTCTTCTAAATCTTCCATTAGTATTTCTCTATGTGTCTTAGTGTCAAATGGAACTTTTTCAAGTTTTAATAAATCGACAACGAACTCTTCTAATAACTCATTAAACATTTCAATACTAAGGGTATATAATGACTCAGCAAAAAAATTCTTAAGAATCGAATCAGACAGTTCCACTCCAAAGTGTGTCTGATATAAACTTTTAATTTCTTGAGATAAAACAGGTAAAATATAAGCAGGGGCATTGCTTACAATATAATCGTAAACCACTGATTCATACTTTTCTTCTAGATCATCCTTATAAAATTGATACGGATTCTCCTCAGCAACAATATTCATTGCATCATATAGATATTCTTGAAAAGTAGTGTATGGCGGATCCAACAAGTAACCAGATTTAGTTATTTCCATTTTGATTTGCCTAGCAATAAAATACCTTACATGTACATAGAGCCCTATGTAGTGTGTACCTAATAGTTTGTTTAACTCCTTATGAAGCATCAGCCTAATATTAGTTTGAACTTCAAATACTTTTCGCTTTTGCTCTCTCCTTAGGAAAGCGTTTCGCACATGATGATATCGCCTTTCCCAATCTGAACTATTAGAGAACAATTGGTCCAACCATGAAATCACATCAAAAGTTTTGAAGTTTTTGATTTCAGAGCGAAATAGAGTATTAATTTGTTTTCTACTTAAGTTCTCTATATCAAATTGCTTTTCAATCGTTAAGTATTCTTTTTTCTCTTTTAGAGAAGCATGACTTGAAACCTTATTTAACCACACATTGGTCCATAATTGAAGAATGACTTCTTCACGTTGATTTATATAGTTATTAAATGACGAAATGGTTTCAGACGTTTCTAAATAGCGATCAATATCTTCATATACCTTCTCTTTCGTCTGCTGAACGGCTCTATCATATAGAGACTTCATGATTGTCACTGGCCTAACTCCTAGCTTTAAGATTATTTGATATATCGTGTCCTGTTAGAGATATCTTTTAACAAAAAGTAAATTTTTATCGTTTATTCGATTGTAAGTTTTTTTGCTTATTCATTACCTCATATGACTTCTCAATAATATCTGTTAGAACATCACCTTTGTATATTCTTCCAAGCTTCAGATTTTGTTGGTAATACTCAACAATTTCATCTAACTTTTTAGAGGTTTCATTAGTAATCCTTACATTCAATTGAATTCTTTCTTCGTTACTCATTAATTAGTCTTCCCTTCTATTCCTGCTATATCAAAGTGCTAGCAAGTTGCTACATGAATGTTATTATAGTGGAAAACCATATGCTTTCCTAGCTTTTTATAAGTTTTGATTCAACATCGACTTTTTAAGAGATAAAAAAATCAAATGAAAAATAATGATCTCTATATTAGAAATCTTTGTATTATTATATACACAAATATCTCGTTAAATTAGAAAACATGGTTATCGCCAAGTTACAGTAAAGGATGATCCAAGAATGTTAAAAAGGCTTCGTTTTCATAAACGAGGCCTTTCTAAAACTCTAAATTATCCAAACTCGGCTAATCATTCATACCTATAAAAGATCGGTTACGGAAAAACCTGGTTATTCATACTCCTCAATAGTCCACGTATGTTTAAACTTTACACATCCCTTAAGAGTTTGAGCAACAGGACAGCCTGCTTCAAAAACCTGTAAGGCTCTTTCAGCAGCATCTCTTTTACCAATTGGAACCTTGAGTTCATAATGACACTGTATTTCTGTTATTTTTAACACACCCTCTGGTGCTTCTATTGTTCCTACAACCGAGGTTTTTAACTTATTTGGATATGGGGGAATTTTACGCGCTGCCAGCGCGCCTGATAATGTGCCAGTAAGTCAGCCACCAGCTGCAGCAACGATATGATCCAATGTCGACGGTAGCTCAGTTTCTGGTTTGTAACCATAAAACTCCTGTACTCCTCCATGAACACCATAATCAACAGGTTGCTCGAACTTCCCGATGTACGCTAAACGGTGTGGTGGTTTCTCTTGAGTTATTGTGATGGTTGTTAATTCAATGGGCTTAGCCAAAATAAATTCTCCTCCCGCTTCATTTTTCTAACTCGTTTTGTGAAAGTAATAAACTTTCCTCTGCATAATTTTTCTACAAGGAAGGACTTAATCCCTTCTAATTACTTAATTTGTCATCTATTACCTACATAAATAAACGAGTTTCCTTGCAAGCTAATAGAGAATTCAACACCTTTATAAAGGAGGATGAGATAAAAATGAACATGCTAAATTCGATCATGTCTCTAGTTGCAAATAGCAACAAAGCAAATGATTGGCTTAATATATTTACTAAAAGAAGAAACCAACGCTCTGGGTGGTCAATTGTAGGCTTTATCCTTATCGGAACTGTTATAGGGATGGTCACCAAAAGATCAACTGGTTCTCAACTTATGAACTCAACAAAGGATATGTTTCAAAAAGTGCAAGAACAGACTAAAGATACAATCGCGTCGAGGTTTGAACCTAAGATTAACCTAGCGAATGTAGAGTTTGGTGAAGAACTTGCTGGTTTTGAATCTGAATTAAATTTTGAGCCTAAAAAAGATCAAAGCTAATTCACCAAAAAAGCTCATCCAATGGATGAGCTTTTGTTGTTATTTACATTTACTTGTCAGGACTACCTAGGCGCTTATGCTTATTGTTCTGTGTTTGTTTATGAGTAACGTCTAATTACTTCATCTAATTTTCTAGTCATCGAAGAAAGATCAGCTTGTGAGACAGTAACCTTAACATTTCGTTCATCCATTTCCAAGGCTTCAGATAGAAATCCACCTAATCCTCTTGCTTTGCGATCAATTTGGAGATACAAATCAACCTCAGATTCAGATTTTACAACAAATACTATTTCCAGTTCATCTAGTTTACCTCTGTATGCTCCACTTACTGGTACAAACTCAAATTCCTGAACAAATGATTGAACACCTCTTAAGTATCTAGGAGCTTCTTGGCACTCAATTTCACGGGTTCTAAATCCTAGCTCTTGTACAGAGCTAATGACTGCTTTCATAACTGGTAAAGGCAAAACCTCAATAAAGTCTTTATCCGTTGGATCAATAGCATTTTTAATATCAAGACCGGTCTGTATCCAAACTCTTGTTTTTCCTTGTGATAAAGGTGCACTTAGTGGTAGTGCGATAGAAAATGGAATTTCTTTTTTCTCATTCGGAGCAATTATGTGTTTTTCTGACACTCTATACTTAGCTATAACTGCCGTCTGTACGTATTCTTTATCATCTGATTTTTTGGTGTATTGTGTTAATAATGATAGATATATTTCATCAATTGGCTGTTCTACATTTCCACCTTTAATTTCAACAACACCGTTAATCTTTTCACCAATTACGTATGATCCCTTTGGTAATATAGTATCTACTTTAGCTGCTCCGATTCCAACACTTGCTAACACTTTGTTAAAGAACGACATTTAAATTCCTCACTCTCACGTTTTAGTCTATTGTATAATCAATTTCTATTAAATCCCATGCTGTAATGATACCGAGTGGTACCTGATCAGGTTGGCCATTTTCCGTAATAATTACTGCTTCTAACGTTGATCTTGTTTTATGGGCTTCCTCAAATAGCTCTTCTATTTCGAATATGTTAATAGATTTAGGAACAAATGAAATGGGATGGGCTTTTTCATATTGCATGATGTCGCTAACCAGAATATTTGTTAGTTCTACCTTACTATCAGCTATATTTGTAGCCATCCATTTAACAATCGATTCGGTAGTCAATAAACCAATACATCGTTTTCCCCTGTAGATTGGATATTGAGAATACGAAAATCTTTTAATTCCTTGAATCACCTTCTGAATATGATCTTCTTCCTGAAAGAAGATCACGTTCTTTGTAGCAATAGATAAGGCATGATTAGGTCTTTTGAAAATGGTTGCAATTTTCTCTATATGTTCCACAATATTCGTATGAGGCTCTGCAATATAATAACCAATTTCAACCTTATCATGGACTAGCGAGTTTCTAAGCTTTGCATATTGCTCTAAATCTTCTTTATATGTATCAATAATCTGATGATGCTTAGATCCGACTCTTACTAGGACAGTAAATCGGTCATCCTTTATTTTTACTATTCGTTTCAAGGCCTCGTGTATTTGATTGAATGCGACTTCGAAACGTTCAGCATTTTTTATGTCTTTACTTGATGTGAGCATTCTTACATTCCCCCATTACGCATCACCTACTACCACTATTATACAAAACTGATAGGGGTCACTGCCATCTTATTTTCTATTTCTAATCTATTTACAAAAATAATCTAATTCCGGCATAAAAAATGTTCTCCAAGTGAAACATATAAAAAAAATTAGGAGTAGACATATGCAGGTAGTAACTATAAATAACGAACAAATCGCTTACGAGGATATCGGTAGTGGCGAACCGATTATATTTATCCATCCACCTGGAATGGGTAGAGTTGTCTTCGAAAAGCAGAAGCCGTTGTCAAATCAATATCGCATGATTATTCCTGATTTAGTTGGACAAGGTGATAGTACCTTTGACGGTAAGTCCTCTATCTCTGTTAAACGATTTGCAAAGGATATCATAGAGTTAATGGATGTTCTCCGAATTCAGAAGGCAGTGATCTTTGGTTACTCTGCTGGAGGGATTATCACTCAATTTTTAGGAATCCACTATCCTGAACGAATACGAGCACTTATTATCTCTGGTGCTTATCCGATTGTGGATAACTTTACACTTAAAACAGAACATCAACTAGGGGTATATGCGATAAAAAAGAGTAAAAAGTTTTTATCAAGTGTTCTTGCCGTCAGTCATACAAAGAACAAGGTTTTTCGAAAAAATCTTAAGAACCATATGATGAAATCAAACAGTGATGTTTGGGGAAAATATTATATAGAATCATTAAAATTCAACTGTAAAAATGAAATTAACAAAATACAGATGCCTGTTCTCATTCTATATGGAAGTAAGGCAGATTATATCAATATGTATAACAAATTCTATAAGAAACATCTCCCTTCATTAAGAGTTCATTTTGTGCAAAATGAATCTCATCAAATTCCCACTAGACGTTCTGAAGAAGTAAATAAAGTTGCGATTTCTTTTCTAGATGAACTTAAAGAGTAGACACTGTCTACTCTTTTTTTGTTGAGATCAGTTATGTGAGGTAGTTCTAATTTTAGTATCCGTTGAATAAAAAATAATGGATATTAATGATAACTTTAAGTGTCATACTTTCGCGAAAATATTGCGTTTTCTGTATATTTTTAGAATGTTTTGACTTCTTTTGTCAACGAGAAGGTAACAGAGCAATCTCCACCGTATTATAACAATTAATATCCATTTTCTTACTTATACTGGGAATTAATTGGGGGATCCACGATGCCGACTGTGAAAATTTTTCTTATGTTAATAGCGTTAACAACATTTTCAGCTTGTAGCCATATTTCAGTTACTGGTATGGAGAAAAAGAGTCAAGATAAGGAGCTTCAAGTTTCTAGCCACCCTCCCACACAATACCCAGTTTCCGAAAAAGCAACTCCTCCAAAACCTGTCGAGACTACCATTAAGATTAGCGTTGCAGGAGATTTTACAATTGGTAGTGATGAAAGCTTTGGTTATCACCAAACCTTTGTTCAAGAGGCAGATCAAAATGGATTAGAATTCTTCGTACAAAATATAAAAGATCTGTTTAGTCAAGATGACTTTACTTCGGTTAACCTTGAAACAACTTTAACGAATTCTACTCAAAAGGCAGATAAAAAGTTCCGCTTCAAGGGTACCCCTGAATACACAGAGATCCTAAAGCTTGGAAGTATTGAGGCAGTAAATCTTGCTAATAATCATACCTTCGACTACCTTCAAAGAGGATATAGTGACACGGTTGACAATCTTACTAAGTATGATGTTGGTTACTTTGGTAATGAGAGTAGTTATCTAACTAACATTAAGGGTATAGACGTCGGTGCTCTAGGCTATAACGGTTGGAATGATACGAAAGAGTTAAGATCCCAAATTGAAACAGATATTAAAAACCTACGAAATCAAGGTGCAAAGATTATTATTGTCCATTTCCATTGGGGTGAAGAAAGAAGCTATGTTCCAAACTCTGTTCAGAAGTCAATTGGTCGATTTACAATCGATCAAGGCGCTGATTTGGTGGTTGGACACCACCCGCATGTTGTTCAAGGAATTGAGGAATACAATGGAAAGTTCATTGTGTATAGCCTCGGTAACTTTATGTTTGGAGGAAACCGTAATCCTTCTGATAAAGACACATTTGTGTTTCAGCAAGTATTCCATTTAACAGATGGCGAGTTAGTTGATAAAAAGGAAATCAAAGTGATTCCTTTTCGAATCTCATCCACGACAGCTAGAAATAACTATCAACCAACACCTTTGGATGGAGATGAAGCAAAAAGAGTCTTATCTAAGATCTATAAATTATCCGCACAGATCAGTGAACCTGTTTGGGTTGCTTACGATCAATCACAATAATGTAAGTTAGGAAAAATTTGTCCCTTTCTCTTTTATTACTTCTCCTTTATAATTCCTTAGATGAAAGGAGACAATAATTATGGCTGAATTAAAGCAATTCGTATTTTTTGATTTTGAAATGCTTTGTTCTGATAAAGGTATGCCTTTTGAAGAAATGGAAGCAATCCGTTTAGGAGCAGTAAAATACGATTTAGAAACGGAGAAAATCGAATTTTTTGATCGCTATATTAAGCCCATTAACACTCTACCATTGAGTCCCTTTTGCAAACGGTTAACAGGGATTAAAGACACAGACCTAGAAAATGCAGAATGCTTCACAGAAGTAATTCATGCGTTTTTAGCTTGGGTAAATGGCATTAAAAAATCTCGATTTTTTTCTTGGTCTACTAATGATCTAACCCGGTTAAAGCATGATCTCACTAAAAATCAACTTCCTCCATCTATTTATAAGAAGATGGCTGAAAGATACGTTGATTTTCAAGCAGTGTTTACAAAGAGGGTTTCAAAATCACCTTACTCTGTAGAAAATGCCTTACGTCTTTTCGATTTACAATTTATTGGTGATCCTCACAACCCTATGTACGATGCTTATAATACTTTCCGTATCTATCAAGCCTTTTCAATAGACAAACAACAAGCTGATTTAGTCATGTTAAGTCAATTTATTCTTGACAGTGAGAATATTCCAGCTGATCCCAAAGGAATTAATAGTCTACTCAAAAAGATGGTAAAGAATGATATTAATAGCCTGATTTTAGAATATAAAGAGTTTACCAATCTGAAAGAAGGCTCCAAATATATTAAAAGGGTTAAAAATATCGTTAATAAGTATGAGAACATTGTGATTAACCGCTCTGGACTATTCTCACTCGATATACGCCACGATATTAATCTGATTATTAAATGGTATCAGCAACTTCTTATTTCCTATGAGGAACATTTTAATTATTCATCCCGCATTATTATTTGGGACGAACATACTATGAAGGATTTTAAAAGAATTACGGCAATATGAAGGTAGCTTAGCCTCTCCCTTCTACATAAAAAAAGACCTTCTGTAATGGAACACAAAAGGTCTCACTGTTTATCAAGATGTAAAATGTTCTCCGTACCATATCCCAGCCTGCTCTACTTCAGCTCTCGTTAGTTCGTGCCCACCTTCACCCCAATGCTCTGTCACTTCAGCATTAGCCTTTCTAAGTTCATCTGCTAACTCCTTTGTTTCAGCTGCTGGTATTAGAGGGTCTCTTTTACCCGCCCCTATATATACGGGTGCTTCACTTAAGTCTGGAAGAGTAAACCCTCTTAGTGGTACCATGGCATGAAAAAGAATTGCGCCTTTTAATGAATCTTTATAATGATATAAAAGGCTAGCAGCGATATTTGCTCCATTCGAATAGCCTACAGCAATTACTTGATCTCGTTTAAATTTGTATCTTTCTGAAAGATCATTAATGGTTTGATGTAATTCATTCGTTCGAAAAATCAAGTCTTCCTCATCAAAAACACCTTCACTCAGTCTACGAAAAAATCGTGGCATACCGTTTTCTAAGATATTTCCTCGAACTCCTAAGATCGAGGCATTAGGTGCGATCATCTCAGCTAGAGGAAGTAAGTCTCTTTCATTACCACCTGTTCCGTGAAGTAATAATAATGTTTGGTCAGATGGACCTTGTTTGAAAATATGTTCCATTGTTTTTCCCCATTTCAATAATTTTTACTTTGTTTCAAGCGGCTTCAATTTTGCTTCAATTGAATCTCGCTGATCTTCAAAATATGGTGGTAACGCCAGACTTTCACCTAAGTGTTCGAAAGGTTCATCCCCTTCAAAACCAGGGCCATCAGTTGCTAACTCAAAGAGAATACCATTCGGTTCTCTAAAGTATAAAGATTTGAAATAATACCGTTCCACAAAACCTGAACTCGGTATTCTTTTCTCTTTTAAATAGGCAACCCACTTATTAAGCTCTTCTTGACTTTCTACTCTAAAAGCAACATGATGAACACTACCCCGCCCCGGTCTTTCCCTAGGCAAATCAGAACGCTCTAGTAAATGGATTTCTGCTCCTGTTCCACCCTCTCCAGTTTCATAGACGGTGACTTCACTACCATATGCAGCAAATGTGCGCTTTTCACGGTAACCTAAAATATCGGTTAAGATTTTAGAAGTTAGTTCTTTTTGAGAAACAGTAAGTAAAACAGGTCCTAACCCATAGATGGCGTGTTCTTTTGGTATTGGACTCTGATCCCATGGATTTCCACCATCAACACCAACATTATGTTCATCAGACACAAGAACTAGGCGTTGACCTTCAAAATCAGTAAAGGACAGTGTAGCACGGCCAGTCTCATGAGTGATCTCGTCATGTTCTACCCCTAACGTTTCAAAACGTTCTTTCCAATACTGTAAAGAAGCATCCTTTGGGACTCTAAGGGATGTTGCAGAAATACTATTTGAACCCTCATACGTATGACCAGCACGGGGAATCTCAAAAAATGTCAAATCAGTTCCTGGATTTCCTCTCTCATCCGCATAAAATAAATGGTAGACAGATGTATCATCTTGATTTACGGTCTTTTTAACTAGTCTCAATCCTAACGTTTTCGTGTAAAACTCATAGTTTCTCTTAGCATCTGCAGTAATCGCTGATACATGATGCTGACCTTTAAGAGGCTTAAGGTCCATATTTACACCCCCTAATTTTTTACAATATATTTTTAATTAAAGATATCTTCTCTTCTATTTTTATGGATGGTGAATATTTTTGCAAGCATTAACACTTAGGATAGAAAATATTGGTTCTTGTCTTTTAGATCATCAGATGTTATATTTATTTAGCGATGAGCTGAATTGTATAAGTCGAAGGACACTTGCTTTATAGCAAATGCACGATGTGGCGTGTAGTCTTTCGCCTCAATCACGTAAAGACGCCAAACTTTTGGCGTCTTTTTTATTGATTTCCCCTCAATAAAAATGATAGAGCACTCCTTAATGGAGTGCTTTTTCATTTAATTTGCTTTAATAAACATTTGTACCCAAGCACCGTGATAAAAGCCTACTCCAATTGTATCAAACTCCGGCTTTAAAATATTAGCCTTATGTCCAGGAGAATTCATCCATGCAGTCATTACTTCCTGAGGAGTCTTCTGACCTTTAGCAATATTCTCTCCAGCAGTAGTATAGCTAATACCAAACGTCTTCATCATTTGGAATGGTGAACCGTAGTTAGGGCTTGTATGTGAGAAATAGTTGGAATTAATCATATCCTCAGCTTTTTTATGTGCCACTGCCTTTAAATCTGCACGATGAGTTAAAGGCCTCAATCCCTGCTTTGCTCTTTCTTGATTTACTAGTTGAGCAACTTGATCTTCAAATGCGTTGTGATTTGACGCAGTCTCCTTTAAACGAATTACTTCTCCGACATGCATATTCGTTGGTTCAACATCAGGATTAAGTCTCATTAACTCCCTATAATCCAGGCCATATCTCTTGGCAATAAACCAAAAGGTATCTCCAGGTGAAACTTTATAGTGAGAAAACGGTGGTTCACTAAACATTTTAATCTGTGCGCTTGAATACACTGGGAATAGTAGTAAACTAACAAACATTATAGCGACAATTCTTCTTAACATTTCTTTCCTCCACATTTCAGATTATGTTTCATTCAAGACTTATTTTGTCGCCATTTCAGTACGATAATTCATTTTTCACAAAAATTTTATATGGTTGTTTTCTTTTTGGATTACTAACTACAACTATTTTGTTTAATAGATCAAGAATCTGGATTTTTTTGTAGTTGCAAGGAAAAAAAAGAAGAAGCCACCTTGGACTCCTTCTTACATCTATCGTACATTCTCTTTAATTTGTAATAAATTTAATAAATGATCTAGCTGCTGACTTGAAAGGACAGTTTCAATATTGGTCAATCCCTTTTTCAAACCAAGTTGCGTCATTTCTTCTCGTTTTTTTTCGATTTCAAGTATAAGCTTTTCTTTATTCATTACAACCCGTCCTTTTTTCAACTACGCCTTTCTATTATGACAATTTTTGATTAGCTTGAAAATCAATTCGACGAATGTTGTCATAATAAGACAAAAAAACAACCTTTACTCAATCGAAAGAAAGATGAAAACCTGCACAAATTGCTATGAATCACTCATACAATACATTACCTTCTCTTTGACCTTTGACTTATAAAGGAGTGAACATATGACAATTTCTCAAAATAACAAAATTAACCCAAAGTTATTCTTAACCTCATTAGGTAATCCACTTTCTAATCAAGATTTATTTAGAACGAATTATATAAAAGAGTATATGGACCAACAGAAAGTAATGAACCAAACATTGAGTAAGTCAATTTTAGAAGTTAACCATCAGATGCATGATACTAAGTTAGAACAACAGCAATATTTTAAACAGTTATTATCAAAGCATGAGAATACAAGCTATGAACTACAACATCGTCTAGGTGATCAAGAACAAACCAGTCAATCCATATTAGATAGAATTTCTCATGTTGAACAATTAAGTCATGATTTGAGAAAAAAAATGGATAATGATGAACTAATGAGTCAGGTTATATTCGATGGTTTAAACTCTCAAGACCAGGTCACTCAGGAGCTGTCTAAGCATTTAAAAACAAATGATCAAACACTAGACTTCATTCATCAACAACTTGTAAGTCAGGAAGAATTATGTAGAACTCTAACTGAAAAACTAGAGATTCAAGAAGCCTTTCATCAAACCTTAATGGAGCGTCTTGATAGCCAAGAAGCTCTTACCCAAAAAATTTCAAGACAGCTTGAATATATAAAGAGCATTATATTTGAACGGTTCTCGACCCTAACCGAGAAGTTAGAGAGCAGTGTTAAATTTACTTCGAGCCTCTTTCGCCCAAAAACGAGCACTGAAACAAATTACAGTGAACTGGAAAATGAAGAGGTAAAAGAGACAGCAAAACAGTAAAACCGAGACAGGTGTCTCGGTTTTACTGTTTTGCTAGAGTTTAATTAACAAACCATACATGTTTAATCTTATCGTTCACTATTTCATATATAGCAACTGCTTCTGCTTCAATGCCATTAGCTCTACCAGTAACATGTTCATGATCAATTACAATATGATCTTTAACAATTCTAGAATTTAAGGCTGCATGTTGATTTGGATTATTTATAAATAATTGAGCATATCTATTTTTGAATTCTTCCATTCCTGAAAGCATTACCTTATTAGAGGGAAATTCCCGTACAAGTACATCTTCACTATATACTGAAATAAATGCTTCAATGTCCTGTTTATTATAAGCATCCAACTGCTTTTGTGCCAATTCTTCTGGTTTTAACATACCTTTTCTCCTTCTATTTCCATATTCACAAATGTTTGTACAGAGCGTCTTTGCTCGTCATAATATTCTTCGAACTTATTATCAGTATAGAGTTTAATTGTTTTTCTCCAAAATGATTGTGCACGGTAATTTGTTTCTGTTTGCGTGATTTTCCATTTTCCACGATATAAATCAAACGATTTTAAAGCAGCATCATGACCTAACCCTAAACTACCGTATCGCTTCAAAATAAAGAACTGATCAATCCGAAAGTCAAATTCCTTATCTAATACCCTTTCCACTATAGAAAATCCAGCTATATTGCCATCGTATATAATGAAGTACGGATGAAGGTTTGGGTTGATAAAGTAATCATCTATTCGATTGAAACCATATTTCCCTTCACTTGAAACATCTAGTTTTAAGATTGGACTAAATTCATACACATAATATTCAAGTAGATTTGCAAGTACTTCTTTTTCTTTTACCATTACTTCTCTTAACTGAACCACCTGGTTTCCCCCATTTTCCCTTGCTGACGGTATATGTCTCTCGTCTCTCCAACTTTTTCAATACTACCTGAAAAATTGTTCTCTCACTTGTCTTTACTCTTTAATGCTATTTCGGCCATCTTCATAATACTTTCTTTCGACTTCGCACCTGCAATAAACCTGGCAGGATGAGCAAAGATTGCGTCATTGATACCAATTATTCTATTCAAATCTTCCGCATCTCTACCCGCCCACTCTTGTGGTAAATCTTTGCGGGCTTCAAACGTATTTCTTCCAACAGGTACTACTTGGATTAAATAACCTTTTCTCGGGTCCTTATAAATTACAAATTTAACTTCTTCTTCACGGTCAATATCTAAAAGTGTTCCTTGCCAAGGACAATGCTGCTCTAATACAAGTAGTTCCTTTTGGGTTCTTTCTGCATAGGATTTTTTAATAATATCTACGGCAGCTAATCTTGATAGTTGATCTTCCAACAAATTAACAAAAGAGCTTCGTGCATACTGAACCGCTTTATTAAATTGTTCATTTTCATCCTCATCTTTATTCCATCTTGGATTAAAGCGTTGGATATCTGAGGTTAAATCTGGAATGATAATATCACGTGAATAGCGAACCCCATTGTCGATTGCATCCAAACCTTGTATGTATTGTTCATCAATATAATTGAACACTCTGTTTATCGAAGTTGCAGAGAATCCCTTTTTTTCTAAAAGTAATTTCCCAAAGTCTCTCCAAACTAATCCTGCAGCAGCATAAGGTATTCCGTTTTCTCGATATTCCTTGTCATTCGTATGATGATCGTATTCCCCGCCCCCTACATCAAATACAACATCACAGGTTGCTAGAACTGCCTCTTCCCTAGACCTAACTAATTCTAGTGGACCGTAAAGTTCATCTAAAATGATATAAGCCATTACATCATCTGCATGAAAGCTTCCACTATGTGTCCCTACTTTTTTTATTTCCATTTTAAAACCCACCTTTTTTGTCTGAGTTGATTACATATATTTATTTATTTTTCCCTATCCTTGTCGTTTTACCAGCGCTTGTTTTCTTACCCTATTTTACCTCTTATAATATGACCGGTATAACGGAGAATAAAAATTAGATTATGCCAATTTCCTATTAGTTAGCGTCAACCATTTAGATCAACATTTAAATACAAGAACAAATAAAAGGAGTGTAAGTCCATGGATATCATCGATCAAAAAGATACCAAAGCTGGAGATGAGGTTTATGTAATCTATCATAACCCACATACAGCTTCTGTTGCTAATGTAAAAAAAGCAGAGGTTGTACAACATCCACATGACTCCAGTAAACTCGCTCTATTTCTTCATGAGACCTTTCACGTGATTGAAGATGACGATGCCCTATTTAGTTCTGAACAGGCAGCAGAGACAGCTTATCAAGAGCTATATGGAGATCAGCCAACATTATAACACCACTTGACTAATGAACAAAAGGCGCAAGCGCCCCGGCAGATGAAGACAGGCTAAGTTCGAAACGTCCTGTTGCAAAGCCTGCCTGACCTGCATCCTGCAGGCCTCCGTCAAGCAAATGTTCCTTCGAGAAAAAAGGGGTGGGTTTCCCCTTTATTCTTGAAGGGTTATCCCGGTCTAACTGGCGCTAACTAAAGGAATATAAAAAATTAGATTGAATTATAGCGCCAGTAAGACCCCGATTGGTTCAAACTAACCATCAGAAATTCACTGATGGAAGTTTCACTGTATCTGACCTAGGAAAAAGTGTGCTCTTTTTCCCTCGAGGTAGGATGAAATTGCAAAGATCATCGCAATTTCATCTTGGCTGGGTGCTGGAGCTAGATTAATCCAAACTATTGAGACTAAGCATTCCAAAAATTTTATACTTTCCTATAAATCAAGAAAAAGAGGCAATGTCTCTGTTTTTTAGAATTTTTTAAAAAATACTGACTTTTATAATCGTAATGTTCTATAATGTAATTTAATTAGTAACACGAAATAACTTTTTATAAAGGGGACATTACGTATGGAGAAAACAGTAGTTAAGCGACCTAGTCGTTCAGAGGTTTCAGAACAATCAACATGGAAACTAGAAGACCTATTTGCAACCTATCAAGATTTTGAAGCTGCAATCGAAAAGGTTCTCACAGATCTTCCAACTGTTACACAGTTTAAAGGAAAGCTTGGTGAGAATTCTGAGCAGTTATTAAAATGTATCAAAGCTCAAGAAGTGCTTCAGGAAAAAGTGGTTCGAATCGCAACTTATGCAAATTTACGCATCTCAGAAGATGGTACCAATCCTGTAAACCAGTCTGATTCTTCAAGAATTGGTTCTGTTTTATCAAAAGTGGGGGCAGCGTTTTCTTTTATAAATTCTGAGTTATTAAGTCTTCCTGACGGTAAAATCGAGTCATTTCTGTCTGAAAACGATGAACTTTCTACATACAAAAAAGTATTAGAAGACATATTAGCTTCTAAACCTTATCAGTTACATCCTCAAACAGAAGAAGCACTAGCATTACTTAGTGAAGTACACTGTTCTCCATATATGATTTATCAACGCAGCAAATCATCGGATATGCAGTTCCAATCAATTGTGGATGCACAAGGTAATGAGCAACCTGTATCATTTGCATTATTTGAGGATCATTATGAACTGTCTCCTGATACTGATTTACGGAGAAAGGCTTTTGAGTCATTCACTTCAACACTAAAACAGTATAAGAACACCTATGCAGCAACATATGCTACTGAAATAAATAAGCAAGTAACACTTTCAAAATTACGTGGGTATGATTCTGTTACTAATATGCTTCTTAAGCCTCAACAAGTTTCAGAAGAAATGTACATTAATCAGCTTGATGTGATTCAACAAGAATTAGCTCCACATATGCAGAAGTTTGCGAGATTAAAGAAAAAAGTACTTGGACTTGAAACCCTAAGATTCTGTGATTTAAAAGCTCCTTTAGACCCTGACTTTAACCCATCGACTACCTATGAAGAAGCGTCTAAAATTATTTTAGAATCTCTTCAGGTAATGGGACCAGAATATGTAGAGATCATGGAGAAGGGATTATCTGAGAGATGGGTTGACTTACCAGATAATATCGGTAAATCTACTGGTGCATTTTGTGCTAGCCCATATGGCTCACATCCGTTTATTCTCATGACGTGGACTGACACGATGAGGGGAGCATTTATTCTTGCTCACGAACTTGGTCATGCCGGTCACTTCTACCTGGCAAATAAATATCAAACAATCTTAAATACTAGACCATCTACTTATTTTGTAGAGGCACCATCAACTATGAATGAATTATTACTTGGTCAACATATTCTAGAAAATACAACAGATCCGCGAATGAGAAGATGGGTAATCCTTCAGTTCCTTGGCACATACTATCATAATTTTGTTACTCATTTGCTAGAGGGTGAGCTTCAAAGAAGAGTATATCGTTTAGCTGAAGAAGGTAAATCAATCACTGCAACAACATTATGTGAGCAAAAGGCAGATGTTCTTTCTTCATTCTGGGGAGATACAGTGGAAATTGATGAAGGAGCTTCACTAACTTGGATGCGCCAGCCTCATTATTATATGGGCTTATATCCTTACACCTATTCAGCTGGATTGACTGTTTCGACAGCTGTTGCACAACTAATCAAAGAAGAAGGTCAACCCGTCGTTGATAGATGGTTAGAGGTTTTAAAAGCGGGTGGTACTAAAACTCCACAGGAATTAATTAACTATGCAGGATTAGATATGACTAAGCCAGATGCAATTAAAAAGGCAGTGGCTTATGTTGGTACTCTTATTGAAGAGCTTGAAAGAAGCTTCGACTAACAGGTTGAAACTCATAAAGAACATCCTTGATTTTTAGCAATGCAAAAACCCCTTTTCTAGTTTACCTTGAAAAGGGGTTTTTTCTGATTACTTACTTTAGGTGGTCTTAGTAAAGAATGAAACTCAATCTTTGTGAACCTAAAACAATGAAAGCCCTACCTCTCCTCCATCCTTATGACTCCGAGGTCATGCCAGTTGAGAATTAGGAATAGAAAATTAAACAATACAGTCTTCTATTAAGATATAGTTTATTTGGGATCATGGAAAAGTCTTAAAAATTAAGTGGATACATTGAAGGGATTGCTTTATTCTGCTACGGAGTGGTTATGAATAACTTGCAATTCTTTTTCTGAAGATTCCATTTGACTGCTGCAAATAGGACATGTTGTAATTTCTTTACTTCTAAAATTATCTCTTACCCAGCAATTACATGAGTCTGATGTGCATTCCCATACTTTAGTTACAGCCATTTTAATTTCTTCCATCGGTTTTTTTCCAAATACCATTACTTTTGCCCCCTATACAATAAGAGTGATGAGATCTCACACTTATTTTTCTTGTAGAATCAAAAATACAGTTTGTTTTGCTTATGGTTTGAAGCCAATTCCTTTTAACTTAAACATAAACGTACCAAAATGTTACTGCTTTCCCATAAAAACCGCCAACATTTATAGTATATGCTAAATACTCATAAAAAAATCACATATTGTAAAAAAGTACCAAAATATGATCACTTTTTTAATATATGTGAGAAATTCAAAAAGTAATATTTAGCTTAAGAATATATTATATAACAGATTACAGAAAATAGCAAATCGGTACTTTTATTGCAGATACTCTGGCGGTTCTTGTTTATGCCCTTTTTTTGTTACTTCCTCAAACAAAGGATTCTGAGATGAAGTTGATTGTTTTGATTGAGTAACACTTGCTGTAGGTTTTTTCACTGTGATTTTACTTTCACCAGTCGTTTTATAGACAACCTTTGTTTTCGGAATTAACGAATCAATATACAGCCTTAGTTGTTGAATATCTTCCCTAATATTATTGAGGTCTTCTTTTGTTGCGGTTTGTTTATTCTGTTTTAATACAAACCCAACTTGGCCATTAGGTTCTAATGTTGCATACTCTACATTATTTAGGTTAGGTATATTATTTTGGCGAAGCTGCATTTCTAACTGGTCTACTGTCATTCTTAATTTTTTAAGATTCTTCTTATTTATTGTTCCATTTTCTATTAGTATTTTGGACTGCCCAGTAATAAATTTTTCCAAAAAATCAAATTTCACCTGTAAAAATTCAACTAAAACTAGAGTCGCCACAAGCATAAAACCTACTAACCCGGTCATCCACACATTTTTCCCTACAATTGGCTGTACTAACAAAGAACCTAAACCAATCATAATCACAACTTGTGCGATTGTCATTTGAGAAATTGATTTACGTCCAGCAATTCTGAGTAAGAGTGTGCCGCCTATGACAATTATTGCCGCTTTCCATAGTAAGCTCCAATCCATTATTGACCCTTCTCCCTTTTTATAAGATAGTATTAAAATAACTCATATAGGGAGTTTATATTCAAGCGTATAACCCTAATGGGGAATAGTTCAGACATAAAAAATAGAACCTTCTATCCAGGGGTACATGAATAGAATAGCTCTATTTGAAGTAAAGTAACGACTATACATTCAGCAAAAACGGTCGTATAGATGTAGTCGATTGATCAACTATGTCTGTTTCATCAACTCCCGTTATGCTTCTTTTATTACTAACGTTAATTAATGACCCAGTATTAAATCCACCGGATCCTCCTTTATTTTGTGAAGCACCATTTGGTGAGATACGAAACGCATCTCCCACAGTGAATGCACCGTCACCTACATTCTGTATATGAATCCCACCAACAAAAGAAGGCATAATTGATTCTCCTTTTAAAATAATAGTCACATCTCGTTTTGATTAATCTATGGCCTAATACGGTAAAAGGTGAATACTTATTTATCCTGTTAGAACGTCCTCGCTCGGATATTTAATTTTTTCTTTCTTCGGTTTACCTAAGGAATATACCATTGTAAGTGGACCTAACTTACCAAAAAACATAACGATAATAATAACAATTTTTCCAATAGGTGTTAAGGTATATGTTAAACCAAGTGTTAATCCAACTGTTCCAAACGCGGAAACGACTTCAAAAAATATAAATAACAATGGGGCATTCTCCGTTAAGCTCAATATAAAGATTCCCACCATTACAAATAATAAAGAAATGACACTAATTGATAGTGCTTTTACAATTAAGCGTTCTTTGATCGTTCTTCTTAAAACGACAATGTCTTCTCTGCCTTTTAGAAAGGATATTACACTAAACACTATGAGAATAAAGGTCGTAAGCTTAATTCCACCACCAGTCGACCCACTTCCTGCACCTATGAACATTAGAATAATAATCAGAAGAATGGTAGGTTCCTTTAATGCTGCCAAATCTAATGTATTAAACCCTGCGGTACGAGGTGCGACTCCCTGAAAATATGAAGCCCATATTTTCTCCATAAATGAAAGTGAACCTAAAGTGTGCGGGTTATTGTATTCAATAAAGAAAATCGCCATCATTGCAAAAACATTTATAAGTAACGAACCCCAAAGCATCAGCTTTGTATGAAGGGATAAACGTTTAAAGCTATTTTTATTTTTCAGATCCAATAAAACGGTAAATCCTATTCCTCCTATAATAAATAATAGAGAAATAACAATATTTACGATAGGATCTCCCACATAGCTAATTAAATTATCTGGCCAAAGCCCAAACCCAGCATTATTAAAGGCGGAAACAGCGTGAAACAAACTATAATATAAGCCATCTCCCCATCCGTATTCCGGAACCCATCTAATTGCTAAAAACATCATAGCTATAAGTTCAATTGAAAAAGAGAAGATAAATAAATACTTAACTAGGTTAATAACGCCCCCAAGAGAGGTTTGATTTAAGGCCTGCTGAACAAGGATTCTTTCTTTCATCCCAATTTTTCTTCCTAGAACCATGAAGATTAGAACAGCAAAGGACATAATCCCCAGTCCACCAATTTGAATTAAACATAAAATAACAACCTCTCCAAAGGTTGTATAGACTGTCCCAGTATCAAAGACAACTAATCCGGTCACAGTCATCGCAGATGTTGCCGTAAATAACGCATCAAGCCACGTTATAGAATTATTGGTAGCAATCGGGAGTTTTAATAATATTGTGCCTAATAAAATAAACACACTGAACACAAGAACAAGCAGCTGCGAGGGATTCATTTTAATCCATTTACGATTTATCATTGTATGACCTCAACTTAGATATATTAGTACTGTGAAGAATCATACTCCCGTTAGGAAAAATTGTAAAGAAAAATAATTAACATAAGACAACTTAGTAACCTTGTATGCTAATAGTATCCATAATCATGGAGGTGTAACAGATTATGAAGCAAATGGACTTGGGGTTTATTTGTTTTGTTGGTGGTTATCTGCTTCAAGACTTGTGGTTATATGTGGGGTTACCTCGTATCTACTATTGGGAGTTAAATCGTGAATCTATTTTAGATGATGACGATAAAAAATCAGCTTAACATTTAAACTTAAGAATTCTTTCAACCTATGACTTGTTAATCTTCAATTCTTTTTTCAAAAAAAGGACAAATCCCTTCCTTGTTCACATAGACATGTACTAAGTGAATATAAAGGGAGGAAAAGGGATGAGATTTTTAATCGTTAAGCGAAGATGGCTGATCTATACAGGATTAAGTCTAGTGCTAATTATGTGTAGCATTCTATTTTTTAGGCCTAATGCTTTACCAGTCGATGGGAACACTGATGTAGAGCATGATCTGTATACCTTCCACATGGTTACTGGTGAATTTTCCTCAAAAACTGAAAACGGTGGAGAAATTGAATCTTACAGATGGGATCCAGGAACCATTGTTGTTCCAAAAGGTGAGGAAATTAAGCTTAGTATATTAGGGGTAAATGGAAAAGAGCATCCGTTTTTCATCGAGGGTACGAATGCCAAAGGAGTTGTAAAAAAGGGTGAAGAAACAATTCTAACCCTAAAGTTTTCGAAAGAAGGCACATACAGACTAATATGTACTGCTCACCCTGACAAAGATCATAACGGTCCTATGATTGGGTATATTGTAGTTGATTAAGGATACTTACCTAGTTTTTTGAAGCTTGAGAATCAAACAAATTCTCAAGCTTTTTTCTATGATTTTGATAGCTCTTGTATACATTCCTCTCTTATTTTCCATAAATCATCTTTATTAAATGTAGAGGTTAAATTGTTTTGATTAATCCATTCGGGTAGATATGAACGATGAAATTGCACCTTGTACTCACCTATCTGTGCTGGACTTATTTCTATCTCTGTCAAGAAACTACTTATAGGTTCACCCGTAATTGCTAATCGGGTGAAATCATATCTCTGAGAGCTATATTTTAAATAACAATGCGCTTCCGGTATAGAATGGAGTTTATACTTATCTAATACACTCCCAACTCCTGGGGTATTCCTCTCATTCATCTCATATATACCCGTGTATAATGTAACTTCCTCGACCTGATGTTCCAAGCATAGTGCAGCAAGTAACGCATGCTTCGTGCTACACGTTCCCTTTCGTTCACTTAAAACAAGATTATAATGATCTCGACTAGTGTTTCTTCCATAAGGTAAATTACCTACAAATAGTAAGGCTCTATGAAAATCACCAATACCCATGTGCAAAAACTCCGAAGACACCTCTCCTTTACTCTTCAATTCAAAATTAGGTAGTAGATTCAAGTTCAATATGTTTTCCCCCAATAAATCATTAATCTCTTAAGTGCGTTATTCTAATTGTTCGTCATTGTACCAAAAAAACCTCTAAAAAAGAGTCAATAAAAGAACCGAGTATAGAGGAATACTAACTCCCTACACTCGGTTCTGCATATTTTTACGATGATGTACCCGTCTCTTGTTCTTTTTCTTCCTCAGGATCAACATTTGAAGTTCTTAATGGAATTTCCTTTAAGAAGAAAGTAGTTATGACAGCAACCACTATAATCACACTTGAGAACAAAAACACACCAGATAACGCTACGCTCAATGCTTCTCTCATCAGCTGGATAAACTGTTCAAAAAATGCATGCATTTGCTCTGGAATCTTGTTTTTTATTTCTGCCAAAGCCTCTGGGTTCATAAGCAGTTGTGGATCCTGTAACTGCTCTATATTTGGAGGTATTTCTCCTCCCGTCCCCTTTGCGGGTTGAGGTAGCTCTGCTTGCTGAATTTGCTCAGTTAAAATTCTTCCCATAATAGAACCCATTATCGCTACTCCGATCGTCCCGCCTAACTCACGAAATAACTGTGAAGTTGCAGTTGCCACACCAAGATACTTATGTTTTACTGCGTTTTGTACCGTTAAATTAAACACAGGGAAAGTTACTCCTAATCCGAAGCCAATTACCATAAGGTTTATAATCACATTAAACAATGTAGAATCAGCAGTTAGCTGTGAATTCATATAAACACCTATGGCCATTATTACCAATCCAACAATCGCCATAATTTTATATTTACCAGTCTTTGTGATCAAAAATCCAGCTGTACCACTTGAAACCACCATAGCGATGGTCATTGCCATTTCTACAAGACCTGAGGTTGTTGCAGATGAACCTGCGACTCCTTGAACAAAAAATGGAACATACATAATTACACTAAACATACCTATTCCTATTAGGAATGACACTATATTTGAAATAGTAAAGACACTATTCTTAAATAAAAATAATGGAACAACTGGGCTTTTCACTTTAGATTCAATGATAATAAAAGCAACTAATCCTAAAATACTGGTTCCAAACAATCCAATAATCTGAGGTGAAACCCATTCATATTTTGAATCAGCCCACGTAAACCCTAACAATAAACTCACTAAGGTGATTGTTAAAACTAAGGATCCAAGGTAATCTACGGATTCTTTCTTAGTACTCTTTATAACCGGGTAAAGCCTTGATATTAATATGAAGGCGATCACACCAAAAGGTAAAAACACCCAAAACACCCAAGACCAATCAAAATTATCAACGATATAACCACCTAACGTTGGTCCTAATAAACTAGCTAAACCAAAGGTACCACCGAGGATTCCTTGCCATCTTCCCCTTTCACGAGGAGAAAATAAATCCCCTACAGTTGCAAAGGAAATGGACATTAACATCCCACCACCAAAACCTTGAATACCTCTATAAATAATTAACTGAATAATATCCTCTGAGAATCCACTTAATAAAGAACCTGTACTAAATATGATAATCCCAACTTGCAAGAAAATCTTACGCCCATAAATATCAGATAGTTTACCAACTAAGATAGCAGTAATACTTGATGTAAGCATGTAAATGGTAAACACCCAATCAAAATAATCTAGTCCACCGATACTAGAAACAATTTTAGGTAATGCAGTTCCTACAATCGTCATATTTAATGCAGAAAACAACAATACTGATACAACTGCCACCATTATGGTAATCTTTTTTTTCATATCTAAATGTTCCATTTTTTTACTCCTTTTCAATCGATACTTTTAAATCTATATATTGCTGCAGCCTATTAAGAACTGAGGATTCACCGTCCAAGGTTTCAGCAATGTATAATATGATTCCCCGCACAATTGAAACCCGTATATCACTCCGAGTAATCTCTTCACGTATAACTGAGATACCTTCTAAAAGATGTACTTTTTCTTTCTGCTGTAATGCTTGACCTTCAATATTAACTTCAAGTGAATCAAGCACTTCCTTAATTTTTTCGTCAAAAGAGATATGCTGGGAACTATTTTTTACATGAAATACCTGTTCCATCTCCTCTGCTTTAAAAAGAGTAGGTAGTTCATTATGATACAAGAGATCCTGAACAGTCCCTGTCAATCGCTTTGAGATGAATTTTGATGCTTCTAATAAATCGTATTTTACATCCTCAAAGATTAATAACGTCATAAATTCTTTAATTAGACCATTAAACACTAAGACCAACTCCCATATATATGGCTTTATTTCATCACCATACGTTCTTAGTAATGATCGATATTGCCAGGAGATTACCCTTTGTCTCATGCTATACTTCATTTGATGAATATTCTCTTTATTAATCTGAAACGCGGGATCTGTCATTTGCATTTTAATAAAATCCTTGTGTTTTAAAAAAGAATCAAACTGCACATAGATTTGTTTTATAAGCTTTTCTTCCACGGTAAGACTAGGATCTGCCTCAACCAAGAAAACCATCTCAAACATCTGTGCTTGATTCTGTTCGGTAATGAAGGATAATAGCTCCTCCTTTGATTTAAACTCAGCATACAAAGAACCTTTAGCAATATTTAATGCATTAGCCATTTCCTGCATGGTTGTGGCATGATAGCCTTTTTCCGCAAAAAGCTTTGTAGCCACCTCAATAATTTGATTTTTCCTATTCATCCAATCTCTCCACCCTGACCATAAGGTCAAATAATGACCTGTTCGTTCATGTATTTTAATATAGTGCGTTGACTACCTTCGTGTCAACCAAAATATTCCAAAAATATAATCAAGTTTAGGCGAGGGCATTTTTAAAATTAGGACTTCATCTATATTTAAATACCCTAAATAACAAAAAGAGCCCTGTAAAATACTAGGCTCTTACCTGAAAATCTATTAGTTTTTCATCTACCCAATTTAATAATAAATCCTGTTTGTTGTTAGCAACAAGAGTCAGACGATGAAGCGGTCTAGTCATAGCAACATATAGTAGTTTAATATCTACATCTGTTAAGGTATAGCGATCATCTAAACTTACAATAAATACACTATCAAATTCTAAACCCTTTGCTATATAGGAAGGAACGATGACAACCTTTCCACTTTCCATTTCATCCATCTCTACTAACAAATTCGTTTCAAGCAGGTTGCTGTGTTTGAAGGCTTTATGTAGTTCTCTTGCATCTCGCTCTGTCTTTGTAATAATCGCAAAGTTTTTACAATGATCCTCTTGATCCTTCTCTATCTTATCTACAATAGAGCGGACAATATCTTGTCTATCTTGTCCTTGTATGAATAGAGGTTTTACTCCATGCCTAACAACTGGCTCTACTTTCGGAACATCCTCTTCCATTAAATCCAAGATCTCATTTGCTGTTTTCATAATTTCTACAGTAGTTCGGTAGCTCTTTTGCATCGTTACATAGTTAGCACGCGGAAACACTTTCTTGACTAGAATATCCCAATCAGTCATACCGCGGTACGCATGAATACCTTGAGCAAGGTCACCGACAATTGTAAACATATCAGTACCTAGGAGTGCTTTTAACGCTGAAAATTGAAAGTAACTATAGTCCTGCGCCTCATCTATTACTACATTTCTAGCTTTTAATTCCGGTGTAATCCCAAACAAGTAGTGCTGTAAATATAATAAAGAGGCTAAATCCTCAACTTCAAACTGATTCTTTTTTAGCAGAGTTTCTTGATAGTTAAGAAAGGTATGTACTTCATTTTTAGTTAGAACACCTTCTGATAATCTAGTAAATGTTTGAGGGTTTAAGAATTCTCTGTAATAGTCCAGTAACGATTGTTTAGGAAAGTTTTTCATGTAGTTCGTCACAGAGGACCTAATTTCCTTATTTAATTGATTAACTCGGGTTTCTTTCTCATCCATACACGCAGAAACCTTAACTCTTCTCTTTAATGGCTCTTTAATAGATAAGGCCACATCAAGCTTATGCTCATAAATTGCTTGGACTTTGTGAAGCATTTGCTTCTTCTTTCGCCTAACATCACCTTGAAGTACTTTTTTGATTCTTTCCACACGACGGTAGTAAGGGAGATAGTTATATTCATCTTGAAACAAGTGTTTAATTTTACGAGCTGTCATCAATCTGAATCTTTCTACAGCAAAGTCCTCATCAGGATAAAAGGAAGCCTGAATCTCTTTCATATACCTTTCAATCATCTTTTGGTACTGAAAAGAACCTTTAAAATTAGTCACCCATTTTATAGTTTCAGCAATCTTTGGCTCCTCACTAACAATGGCTACTAATTTCTTTTCTTGCGGAATGACCTTTAGTTTTTTCCCGATTACATCCTGTACATAATCCACATAAGTCGTTTGTCTAATCCGGTCAACACCCAACTCGGGAAGGACATCGGAGATATAATCAATGAATAAACGGTTTGGTGCAATAACCATCATATTTTCAGGATTGAATTCCTGACCAAGTGTATAGATGAGGTAAGAAATACGATGTAAGGCGATCGTCGTCTTTCCACTTCCCGCTGCTCCTTGGACAATAATGGGCCTGTTTAAGTCTGCACGAATAATCTCATTTTGCTCTGCTTGGATCGTCGAAACAATTTCACTTAACCGGTTGTCGGAGCTTTTCGCTAAAGAATCTTGAAGCAACTCGTCATTAGTTGTTAAATCCACATCGCGATAGCTCTGAAGAGAACCGTCGACAATTTCATATTGCCTTTTTAAAGAGAGAAAGCCCTCATACATTTCCCCTTCAGCTTTATATTCAACATCCCCGAGACGACCATCATAATAAACATTTGCAATAGGTGATCTCCAATCAACGATGATTGGCTGCTGTGACTCTCGATCAAAAACGGAAGCCTTCCCTATATACAGGATTTCTTCCGTTTGTCGGTCGTCATGTTTAAAGTTAATTCTAGCAAAATAAGGCTTAGGTCTTATTTTTTTAAGATTCCTTACCTCTTCAGCTGAGCGTTCCATAAACTGTGCATTTGTTAATATGTTTGTATAGCTTAAACTGCTATCAAGCCAGTCAAGATCTTGAAATGCTTCAGAGATCTTTTCTCGGTAATTCTCTTTAGAAGTTTCCGTCGCAATGATGATCGATTCTATATAGTTCTTGGTAAACAACAAACGCTTCAGCTCATCTTGGTAATCCGGGTGTTCCGATAAGGACATGGACGATCTCCTTTCAGTTCAAATTGAATGGAAAACGATTATTATGCCAATTAGACTTCCATTGGATTGAAAAGCTTTACCTCAGGGTTTTTCTCTTGAAACCATCTTAGTGCAAATTCGTTTTCAAATAAAAATGCCTTCTTCTCATAACGATCTCTTACAAGTAGGCTTCTTGAATTGGAGAGATTTTCAGACACTTCTCCATCGACCCATCTAGCAATTTTAGAGCCTATTGGTTGAATGATAATGTCAACGTTATATTCACCCTTCATTCTGTGTTCAAACACTTCAAACTGAAGCTGACCAACAGCACCTAGGATATACTCCTCAAGCTGAACAGAACGGAAGAGCTGAATAGCACCTTCTTGAACAAGCTGAGATAGTCCTTTTTGGAATTGCTTTTGCTTTAGAACGTTCTTCGCCGTTACTTTGATATATAATTCAGGCGTAAATTGTGGAAGTCGATCATACTGAAACAGATCCTTTCCGTCCACTAATGTGTCACCAATTTGATACGTACCCGGATCATATAAACCAATAATATCCCCGGCTACTGCCTCATCTACCGTATTTCGATCATCAGCCATAAACTGAGTAGATTGTGAAAGCTTTACTTGTTTTCCGGTACGCGCAATCGAAACGTTCATTCCTCTTTCAAATCTGCCTGAACAGATGCGTAAAAAGGCAATCCGATCTCGGTGAGCAGGGTTCATATTAGCCTGTATTTTGAAGATGAATCCAGAAAAAGGTGCTTCTGTTGGATCTATATCACCTTCACTTGAATGACGTGGTTGTGGTGAAGGTGCTAGCTCTATATAAGTATCAAGGAAGGTTTGTACACCAAAGTTAGCTAATCCACTTCCAAAGAATACTGGAGTTAGCTCTCCCCGTTGAATCTTCTCTTTTGAAAATTCATTTCCCGCTTCACTTAGCAATTCGATTTCCTCTAAACATTGTGCATATAAACTAGACTCAACAATAGGAGCATTTTCATCTGCTTTTCCATTATCATCTAAAGGGATATATCTATCCTTTTCATCCACACGCACCTGTTCAATCCGATTGTAGAAACGATCATATACCCCAACAAACTCCTTGCCCATTCCTATTGGCCAATTCATTGGATATGACTCAATCCCTAATACTTCTTCTAGTTCAGCAAGCAGTTCAAGTGGGTCCTTACCAACACGATCAAGCTTGTTCATAAATGTAAAAATCGGAATTCCTCTTTTTTTACATACCTGAAATAACTTAATAGTTTGGTCTTCAATACCCTTAGTTGAATCAATTACCATCACGGCACTATCAACAGCCGTTAGGGTACGATATGTATCCTCACTAAAGTCTTGGTGTCCAGGTGTATCTAAAATGTTAATGTTTCGGTTCTTATAATTAAATTGCATAACACTTGATGTAACAGAGATTCCACGTTGCTTTTCAATCTCCATCCAATCCGAGGTTGCAAATTTTCCTGACTTCTTTCCTTTTACTGTCCCAGCATCACGAATAACGCCACCGAATAGCAGTAATTGTTCAGTTAGTGTTGTTTTCCCCGCATCCGGGTGAGATATGATTGCAAAGGTCCTACGTGACAATATTTTATCTTTTATAGATTCTGTTTTCATGCCGTCCCTCTTTTTACAGAATTTTTCAAATCAGAATGATAATCGTACCAAAAAATGCAAGAAAAGTCAATGTTGAAGCGCTTTTACTCAATTTAAAAACTACCGATACGGTAGTTTTATATATTATTTCTTATTCACTGCAAGATCAATATGTGCGAGATGGTGCTTTCCATGCCATTCATACAGGAACAATGCAGTTGACAATGAAATCCGCCCTATTTCTGGATGAATAAATGCCTTGTTAAAGTCTTCTTGTTCAAGAGAACTTAATAAATTACCCCATCGTTCATGCACTCCCTCAATAATAGATAAGGAAGAAGAAATTCCCCCTTGAGTATCTGAGAGTTCTGCCCAACTCTTCTCATCATATGGTTTGATTGTAGGATCCTCTTCCGTTAATGCAAGCTTGAATCGAATAAAGCTGTTCATATGGCTATCAGCTATATGATGAATCAGTTGTCTAACATTCCATCCTCCTTCACGATAAGAGAGACTGAGCTCATGTTCTGATAAATGAATAACCATTTTCTTTAACTCATTAGGTAATTCTGTAATTGCTTTAATTGCTGTTATAATAGTATTTTCATAAATTTCATCTTGTAATTTAAATTTCCCAATCGGATACTGTAATTGCTCCATACTTTCGTTCCTCCCTACTAAATATGTATCTATATTCGATTGGAGAGGTAAGAACTCCTTTATTTAGACAGCGTTACGGATGATGTTCTTCGTTACGTAAGCCGAAATTAAAAAACTATCGACAAGGCGATAGTTTTAAGCAATCCTATTTTACATCTTCAAAATAGTCCTTGTAGAATCCACCAACGGTTCCAGTATTATCTACAAGGAAGTAAAATTCCTCAGTTTCATTTTTAACCTCGTAAACCTTACCTGATGTTAGTACATTTGACACCATATATTTTTCTGCATTTGTATGTACACATTTTACTTGTTTTACTGTTTCTCTATCTTTCCAATCTAAATGAATCATATTAGTCCTCCTAGCTGTAACTGTTTTAATTATCATACACAAAAAGTGCCATTATTCAAAGAGTGGTTTTTATATTTTGGTTTAAACTCCAATATAAGGGGGCATTGTTCCAAGAATAACTTCCTCTCCCTAAGATGTAACCCTACTTAAACCAACCTCTTCTCTTGAACCATAAATACATACTACATCCAATTGTCGCCATGAGTGAAAGAATAAGGAAATATCCTATGTCCCATTTTAATTCTGGCATATAGTCGAAATTCATTCCATAAATACCTGCTATAAAGGTTAAAGGCATGAAGATCGTTGTTATGACAGTTAAGGTCTGCATGATTTTGTTTTGTTGATGGGCCGTTAAAGATAAATAGCTGTCTCTTAAATCATTTGTAATCTCACGGTTAGAGTCTACCATTTCTGATAGCTTCAACAAATGATCATATATATCTGAGAAATATTCTTTCCGTTCAATAACCTCATCCAATTTATGAGAATTTAGAACACGATATAATAAATCTCTCATAGGATTAATCGTATGACGTAAGGAAATTAATTGACTTTTAATGTTAAACAACAAATCTAATTGTTTTTCATTTGAATCAACTCGACGTTTCTCTCCCAACTCGTCCAACGCATCCTCCAATTCATACAAAATTGGAAAATAATTATCAACTGCCTTATCAAGCAAATGATGAAAAACAACGTAATGATTCCATTTGTTAATATTATGACTTGCAACTGAGATTAATTTATTCCAGACTTGATTAATTTCTTGAAGATCACGATAGTGAAAAGTAACAATGTAATTCTCACCTATAAATATACTAAGTTCATCCTTTTTTAGATTTTGATTAAGAGCATGTACAATAAAAAATGTATGATCATGATAGTAATCTAATTTAGGTCTTTGAATCGTATGATTGATGCAATCTTCAATTGCTAAAGGATGAAAGGAAAACGTTTTTGTTAGAGTCTGGACTTCTGCATCTGTTGGATCAGTAAGGTCAATCCACATCCATTGATACATCGTTGGATCAGGTGGAATGCTTTTGCCGATTTCCTTCTCTCCATTTTGTTTAATTAAGAATGACTGAAGCATAAAGTACTCCTTTTACCAAGTAAGTCGTACTTAAACAATTAACATATTAAGTGAATATGTGTCAAAAAAGAACGAAAAAAACCATAAGTTTTTCTACTTATGGTACGCAGTAACTACTACTTGTATATATTAACGATTATTTTATTTTTTTAACTGATATGGCTTGAGTAGTTTTATTAATTTTTAAGGAGTTCATTTCTTCTCCGTTCAATAACCCTAGTTGAATAGCAGCCTCAATTTTTTTCTCATCTGGTCTCTTGACGAACTGGATACAATCCTTCAAATTCAATTGCTCTAAATGTTCAACGGTTCTTTCATCATCAAAGCTTTCAGAGACTCTAATTTGACGCTGAATAAAATAATCACCAATTGTAACCTCTGCCCTAGTATTTGATCCTGACTGCTCATCAAAAAAAGCATGGAACACCTGTTTTATCTTGTCCATTTCTTCTTTGGCATCTTTGGATAATTTACCAAGTAAAACATATCGTTCTAAAAGTTTTTCTGAGATGCTATTTTCACTAATCTGATTTGCCATATAAATCCCTCCTCCACATACCTGCTTCATCATATGAGGGAGAAGGGGAAATCATTCTTTTAATGCAGGGATAGATTGAAGAAATTTTCAAACAGAAAAGGAGCCACAATAGTGACTATCCTTTCCATGCTATTATTCTACTCTGGATTACGTAACGCCTCTAATACAACCTGCACATCATAACCAACCTGAAAGTCATATAGTTCACTAGGTTTCCCATGTATAGCATCCACAAATGATGATAGTAATTCATCCCAAAATTGATTTGGCTTTACATCTAGTTCGTCATATGTAGTTCCGTTTTTGCCTGCCTTGATCTTCATTACGTCAACATGAGAAATGGTACCTTCACTTCCATACGCTGTTAAGGTTACATGCTGTTCTTCAATTCCGGCTATTCCACTAATTCCATTTAGAATCACTGGTGTTCCATCTTTTAATCTCATACTAACAATAATACCAGTTTCAGATAAATTCAAATCAATAGGAAGCTCTATTTCACTTTGAATGCTAGATAATTGCCCGAAGTAACGTTGAATGAGTTGAATAAAATGACCAGCGACTTCAAATACAAATCCACCTTGTTCTCAACTATTAATCAAATCATTCTCTTGCCACGGTCTTGGCCATTTCGGAAACTTCATGTTCAGTTCAATTCTACGCAAGTGTCCGATGTATCCACTTTCTAGTAGTTCTCCAAACTTGCGTGTATTGCTTAGATAATTAATAGGAAAATTAATTGCGTGTATGATGTTTGCTTTCTTTGCTAATTGAAGCATATTTGCTGCTTCTTCAATTGAATTGGCTAGAGGCTTTTCACAAAGAATATGCTTGTTAGCACGTATGGCATCAACCACAATATCATGATGCCATTTTGGTGGAACTGCCACATAAACCATATCTAAATCAACCTGCTGCTCTAACATCGATTTATGATTAGAATAGCCCTTGATCTTATAATGCTCTGCTGCTTCCTTTACCTTTTCTTGATTAGTGTCGCAAACTGCAACCAATTCTACAGAAGGATGCTCCGAGAAAACTTTAACCATCCTTCACCAAATGCTCCAATTCCTATGATTCCTGCTTTTACCTTAGTCACTGTTGAACTAGCTCCTCTCGACTCCTAAAGAAATTCGACCAGTAGGTTAAAGCATTTTGAGGAGTTAAATCTGCTAATCTACAAACAGCTAAGGCAAATTCTACATAGGCATCTCCTTTTGCTGTTATAATGTTTCCATCTACGACCATTCCTGTATCTAAGAACTTATCTTTATTAAATACAGTGAACAACTCCAAATCTGTAGTAACTGAAGTAGTAAACTTTCTATCTCTTAGAATACCGGCGTCTGCTAGAAGTAAAGTTCCGTAGCATATTGCTCCGATTAGTTTGTTTTGTTCATTAAGCTGAATTAATACATTTTGCAAAGTTTCATTACCCAATATTGAAGGAGCATCCCCCCCTGGAATAATGAATACATCCACATCATTCACATCTACTTGTTCAATCAACATATGTGGTTTAATGATAAAACCTTCAACAGCCTCAACTTCTGCAGCCCCTAATGAAACTGTTACTAGTTCATGTGATCTCCCTTTAATCCACCCTACTAAATCTGCCTCAAAATGAGCATAACCATCATAGACTAAAACGTAAATCTTCATTATTTTTATCTCCTTCTAAACAGTAGTTTTCTATTTCTAATTTCCATAATAAGAAAAAAATGGATACCAAAAAAGAACCAATTTGATATAATTTTATTAGCCCAGTAATAAAAAGGAGGCTTACATTTTGGATCTCTTTTACACCCTTGACTTAAGTCAAAATGATTATAAATTTAAATATCAAGCAATCTACCATTTTCTAAGAGAGTTAATCCTTGAAGGTAAGGTTCAAACCGGTACACGTTTACCATCCAGTCGTGTACTAGCTTCCAAATATGAGGTTAACCGAAATACAATCAAGCTTGTATATGAAATGCTGGTTGCAGATGGTTATATTAGCACGATTGAGGGTAGTGGTACTTTTGTAGCTTACTCACCTCAAAATCTTAACTTAATAGAAAAAACAAATAAGAAAATTCAACTTTCAACTCGTAGTCAAAAAATTATTGATA